>NZ_JBHSRF010000010.1:0-2695 GCF_042658925.1 Sphaerisporangium aureirubrum | reverse complement strand
CGCCACGGACCCCGTGACCCCCGCCACGGACCCCGTGACCCCCGCCACGGACCCCGTGACCCCCGCCACGGACCCCGTGACCCCCGCCACGGACCCCGAGACCCCCGCCACGGACCCCGAGACCCCCGCCACGGACCCCGAGACCCCCGCCACGGGGCCCGAGGCCCCCACCGAGGAGAGCGTGGCAGTGGACGCCGGTTGAAATGGTCCTTGCGATGGCGCGCTTCGCGCGGCAGGCGCAAGGGTTGCTCCCATGCGGGGGATGCCCCGTACCCCCCCGCACCTCCCGGTCCTGCCGGGGCGCGTCGGTGTCCCTCGGGGATGCGTCCCGGTGGGGTTGGTGATCGTGGGGAGGGGGCCGGTGGTCAGGTGAGGGCGACTGCTGACTCTGGGGTGTGGGTTTGGAAGGTGAAGGATTCCTGGAGGTAGAGGCGGATGGTGGTGGAGTCGTGGGAGTCGTAGCCGATTGAGAGGTCCTGGCCCAGGTGGAGGGTGTGGTCGCCGCCTCGGGTGGTCAGGAGGAAGGCGCCGGTTATGGCGGGGGCCCAGACGATGTCGCCGTCCAGCAGGCGGGCCAGGTGTTCGTGGATGGGGTAGCCGTGGTCGGAGGTTTCGCTGACGATCGTGTAGATCTCGGCGCTCAGGGCCAGGGAGTACGGGCCGTCGACACCGGCCAGGCGGAGGGTGCTGATGGCCTGGCTGACCATGTCGGGGTAGTCCTTGGGCTCGGAGGGGAGCAGGAGGCGGGGGTTGGACGACGAGCTGCGGATGCCCTCGATGCCGGCGGCGGCGTAACCCTCGAAGATGGCGCGGTCCTCGGCGAAGGCCATTTGGCGGGCGGCCTCCTTGACCGGTTCCCAGTCGGCGTCCTTGGCGCCGCGCTCGACGGCGTCCACGGCCTCGCGGTCCACGTTGAACGGCACGCGCAGCTCGATCAGCGGGCGGGACCGGCGCATGTTCGCCACCACGCCCGGGGCGGGCGGCTCGATGGAGGAGGCGTGGCCGGTGGGCACGGCCGACAGGGTGAGGCCGCCCGGCTCCGGGACGTCCACCAGCCGCCTCCCGGCCAGGTTGCGCACGAAGGTGCGCCGCGCCTCGGCCTCCAGGTCGGCCCAGGCAGCGCCGGAGATGGGCGCGAGTTCGCGGTGCAGGTTGTTCATCGCGAGGTGCTCCTCTTCAGATCGCCGATCCCCAGCGACCCGTCGGGTGCGGGCAGGGTGTCGGATGGTTCGGATGACGGGCCGGTCTCCCCGGGAGGGCCGTCCGCCGCGACACCGAGGGCGGCCCGCGCTACGGCGGTGGGCTGCTCGGCCGTGGCCGGCGCGGTGGCGGCCGGCTGGGTGGCGGCCGGGGGTGGGGGAGGGGCGTCGAGGAAGTCGGCTGTGGGGACGTGGAACAGGGTGCCGGTGACCGCGGTGGAGAAGTCCAGGAGGCGGTCGTGGGGGGCCGGGGGGAGGCCGGTGAACATGTTCTCGAGCATTTGCTCGATCACCGACGGGGTGGCGGAGTAGCCGATGAAGTAGGTGCCGAACTCGCCGCGGCCGGGGGAGCCGAACGGCATGTTGTCGCGGACGATCTTCCGCTCGGTGCCGTCGGGGCCGACGATCGTGGTCAGCGCCACGTGGGAGTCGGCCGGTTTGCGGTCGTCGGGGAGTTCGATGTCCGAGAGCTTGGTGCGGCCGACCGCCAGTTCCTGGGCCTCGGTGGGCAGGGCGTTCCAGGCGGCGACGTCGTGCAGGTACTTCTGCACGATGACGTAGCTGCCGCCGGAGAACTCCGGGTCCTGGCCGGGGTCGCGGCCCCCGACGGTGACGGCCTCGAAGGCGTCACGGCCCGTGGGGTTCTCGGTGCCGTCCACGAATCCGAGCAGGTCACGACGGTCGAAGTAGCGGAATCCGTGCACTTCGTCCTGGACGGTCACCGCGTCGCCGAGACCGGCCATGATCTGCGTCGCCAGTTCGAAGCACAGGTCCATCCGCTCGGCCCTGATGTGGAAGAGCAGGTCGCCGGGCGTGGACGGCGCCGTGTGCCGCGCCCCCCGTACCTCACGGAAGGGATGCAGCTCCGCGGGCCGCGGCCCGGAGAACAGCCGCCCCCAAGCCTCGGCCCCGATCCCGGTGACACACGTCAGCCCCCCACTCCCACTCCGGAACCCGATCGCCCGCGCCAGCCCCCCGACCTCGGCCAGCAACCCCCGCACCACGCCTTCCCCACCCGGCTCAACCGTCACCACCAGAAAAACCGCCGCATTGGTCAACGGCCCAAGCACCGCCTGCGGCTCCACCTCATCCACAAAGACCACCCCACAAACGATCACACGCACCGACTTGCCCGTGCGGGAGGTGTCCTGTGGGGCGAGAAGCCGAGGCCCTCGGGGGTGTCTGCGCCCGTTTCGCCGTCATACTCCTGCCTTCCGGGCGGTTCCTGCGTCGTCGCACCGGTGGACGTTCAGCACCAGACGGACCGCCGCGTTGGTCAATGGCCCGAGCGCTGGCTGCGGCTCTGCCTTATTCAAGATGATCACCCGTCCACGGTCACGCGCACCGACTTGCCCGTGTGAGGGGTGTCCTGTGGGGCGGGGGGCCGGTGGCGGAGTCGTCGGAGGTGTCCGCGCCCGTTCCGCCGTCATGCTCCTGCCTTTCGGGGTCCCGGGGGGCGCTGTCATGGGTGGTGGGGCCTTCTGGGGGGTGCTTGC
>NZ_JBHSRF010000009.1:0-187811 GCF_042658925.1 Sphaerisporangium aureirubrum | reverse complement strand
GCCAGGATCAAACTCTCCAAACAATGTCTGAAGAACAATCCAAGCAAGACACCCCCGCGCTACACGGAAGTGCCTCATCAAAGGAAAACCATCCCCACTCCACCCGCAGAACACGGGCAAGCCAGGGGACGGGGTTCATGCATATTCATGCACTGGCTTTTAGCACACTGTTGAGTTCTCAAGAAACGGACGCGTACTCCGATCGAACCGGGCTGGAGGCCCAGCCCCACCGGGGCGTTCATCTGTCTGTAACTTTACCAGATCCCGACAGTCCCGATCAAATCGTTTGATCTATCCGAAACCATCACAAACCGGCTAAAGTTCGTGCTGCCCTGTCTCCAGAGCAACCCTTCTAACTTACCAGGCGATCCGGACACATGCGAACCAACCGCATGAAGCCGGACAATCCGGACGTTTAAGGGGTTTGCGGGCATGCCGGTAGTCCCAAGATTTTGGATCTTTCGGGGGCCGACCGTGCCCAACGAGGGAAAACTCTAGCAGCCCCCTGGGGCAGACGAGGCCACTTCGGCGGGCGGTAAACCTTCACCGCCTCTCAGCCATCCCAACAGCGTGCGATTCGTGCGGGGGCAACCCACCGGCAAGTCATCCGCAATCGCCAGACGTTACGAAGAGGGTGCGGGACTCCGCAGGCATCACCCCGATGCCCGGAACCCCGCCCGTGGAGGTGGACATCATGACGCGGTCGGAGTTCGACGACATCCGTGCACACATCGCGGCCGACGAAGGTGACTCGGATGAGCTTCTGTTGATCGCTCGGACCTTGCTGGACGATCTGGAGCAGGCGCGTCTGCGCGAGGCCACCCTTCAGGCGCGCTACCTGGAGTTGCTGACCGCCGCGCGGGCCACGATGGCGTCCGATGCCGTCGGGGACCCGAACCCCCTGACGTTCCTGAGGCATGCGCTCGGCAGGCGTGGTCAGATGCCTTCCGCCGACGAGGACGTCATGCGGATCCTTTCCGACGCCCGTACGGCCGCCGCGTTGATCGCCCATCTCACCGAGGTGCCTCCGCCCCGTCCCCGGCCGAGCGCGCGGATGAGCCGGTGCGTCGGCCCGAGCCGGAGGCTGGCCCGCTGAGCGGCCCAGACCGGGAAAGCACACTGACGCGCTTTACCGTGGCCTGGAATTGGGCCTGGAAGACTTCCACCCATGTGGAAGCGGGGGATGAACTGGGCGGCCGTGACGCTCGTGGGGGTGTTCGGAGTCTTGTGGCTGGGCGTGGTGGTGTTCGCCGCCACGGCCACCTCGAGCTGGATCCGGGCCGCGCAGGCCCTCTTCGGAGTCTGCCTGATCGGATGGGCGGTCAGGCGATCGCTGTCGCTGCTGGTCCTGGCTCGGGCTCGCTGACCGGTTTGGCGTCGGCGTAGCACGTCACCGCGACCGCCTCCATGGGGATGCGCACGGGCGTCTCCCCGAAGAGCAGCCGGGTGGCCTGGACGGCCGCCCGGCCCACCGCCCCGGACACCTCGCCCACCAGCTCCTCTGGGCAATGCACCATCACCTCGTCGTGCTGGAAGAACACCAGCCGGGCCGGCGCGGGCAGCAGGCCCCGCAGCAGGGCCATCTGCGTCAGCGACCACTCCGCCGCCGTCGCCTGGACGACGAAGTTGCGGGTGAACCGGCCCCGGTCGCGCGCCGCGCGCGCCCCCTCGGGCCCGGCGACCAGCCTGGACCAGTGCTTGGAGGGCGGCGGGCAGGTGCGGCCCAGCCAGGAACGCACCAGCCGTCCCTCCTCGCCGGCCTTGGCGGCCTCTTCCACGAACGCGTACGCCTGGGGGTAGCGCTGCCGCATGACGGCGAGCAGCTTGAGGGCGTCCCCGCTGGTCCCGCCGTACATCGCGGACAGCATGGCGATCTTGGCGTTCTGGCGGGACCCGCCGAACGCCTGGGCCAGCGCGGCGTAGAGGTCGATCTCCCCGGCGGCCCGGGCGAGCCCGCCGTCCCCGGCCATGGCCGCGAGCACCCGGGGCTCCAGCTGGGCTCCGTCGGCGACGACCAGGCGCCAGCCCTCGTCGGCCATCACGACCTGACGCATCACCTTGGGGATCTGCAGGGCGCCCCCGCCGTTCGTCGCCCAGCGGCCGGACACGACGCCGCCCGCGACGTACTCGGGGCGGAAACGATGGCCGCGTACCCATTGGTCCGCCCAGACCCAGCCGTGGAAGCTGTACAGCCGGGCCAGCTCCTTGTACGCCAGCAGCGGCGCGACGGCGGGGTGATCCACCTCCTTGAGCACGTGGGACCTGGTGGACGCCACGCTGAGGCCCGCCGCCTTGAACGCCCGGACGATCTGCTGCGGGGAGTCGGGGTTGACGGTCGTCCCGAAGGCCGCGTCGACCTGGTCGGCCAAGGCTTGGAGCTTGGCCGGGCGCATGCCGTGCACAGGGCGGGGGCCGAGCATGCCGGTGAGCAGCGCGTCGTGGACGTCCTCACGCCAGGGCATGCCGTCGTGGCCCATCTCGGCGGCGATCAGCGCCCCGGCGGACTCCGCGGCGACCAGCAGGCGGAACCGGGCGGGGTCGGCGGTCCGCTCGATGCGCCTGACTTGGTCGCCGTAGACCTCGGCCACGTCGACCGGCAGCGGCTCGGGCTCGAAAAGGGTGGCCTGACGGGCGTGCGCCCCGGTCTCGTCCGCAGGGACGGGCAGGCCGCGCAGCCGCGCGTACGCCGCCCCGGCCGACCGCGGCTCGCCGTACCTGCCCTCGTGGCCGAGCAGCAGCGCCTCGGTCAGGGTGAGGTCGTGGCAGCGGGCGGGGCGCACGTCGCGGGCGAGGAGCGGGGGGTAGACGGCGCGGGTGTCCGCCCAGATCCACCGGGGTTGCTCGACGCGTTCCAGGTCGCGGACGGCCTCGGCGAGGTCGTCGACGTGCGTGACGGCCCCCGCGCGCCCGCCGAGGGGCCGCAGGGTAGCGCCGCCCCCCTCGGGCGTCACCGCGATCCACACGTCGTTCAGGTTACCCGCCCGCGCCGACATTTTCGATCACAGGTTCGAGTGCGGCGCGGCCGGCGCTCCGGCGCGGGGTGATGTGGACGGCGGCAGCCGGTCGTACGGCGCGACGGGGGCGGCGGCGGCGCCCGTCCGGCGTGATGTGGGCGAGGATTGATCACATGCTCACCGTGCTGCGTGCCGCCCATCCCGGTCCGACCGCGGTCGTCACCGCCGCGGGGTGCGCCCTCGCGGCGGCGGCCGGGCGGGGGGTGGCCGGGACGGTGCTGGTGGGGGCGGCCGTGCTGGCCGGGCAGTTGTCGATCGGCTGGAGCAACGACTGGCTCGACCGCAGGCGGGACCGGGCCGTGGGCAGGGCCGACAAGCCGCTCGCCGAGCAGGCCGTCGCGCCGCGCACGATCGCGGTGGCGGCGGGGACGGCGCTGGTGCTGTGCGTGCCGCTGTCGCTGGCCAGCGGGGTGGCGGCCGGGCTGGTGCACCTGGTCGCGGTCGCGTTCGGGTGGTTGTACAACCTGTGGCTCAAGGCGGGGCCGTTCTCCCCGCTGCCGTTCGCGGTGGCGTTCGGGCTGCTGCCGGCGTTCGTGACGCTGGGGCTGCCGGGCGAGCCGTGGCCGGCGTGGTGGGCGACGGTCGCGGGCGCGCTGCTCGGCATGGGCGCCCACTTCGCCAACGTCGTGCCTGATCTGCCCGGCGATCTGGCGCTCGGCGTGCGCGGCCTGCCGCAGCGGCTCGGCCCCACCGGCGCGCGGGTGGGTGCCGCCGCCCTGCTGGTCGCCGCGTCCCTGGTGATCGCCCTGGCGCCGGGCGGCCGTACCGCGCCGCTCGCGGTCGCCGGGCTGGGGGCGGTCGCGCTGGCGCTCGCGGGCGGCGCGCTGATGGCGCGCCGGTCGGTGCGGCGGGCGGCGTTCGCGGTGACGCTCGCCGTGGCGGCCGTCGACCTGGTGGTCTTCGTCGCCCAGGGCAGCCGCCTGGTGTGACCCGGACGGACCGGGGTCCCGGTCACGGCACCATGACCCCGGGGTCGGCGTGCACGTGGCCGTCCACCATGGCGAGCAGTGCCTTGACGGCGGCGCTCGGGCGGCGGGCCGTGGCGGTCGCCACGCCGAGGGACCAGGGCAGCGTGTCGTCCGCCACCGGCACCGCCCGCACCCGGGGGTCGCGCCGCACGGCGAAGGCGGGGATCAGCGCCACGCCGAGCCCGTGGCCGACGTACGCGGTGGCGGTCCCGATGTCGATCACCTCGATGGCGACGTGGCGCTGCATTCCCGTCGCGGCCAGTTCGCGGTCGACCACCGCGCGGTTGCCGAAGCCGACGGGCGAGTCGATGAACGGCTCGTCGATCAGCGCGGAAAGACGTATCTCATGCGCGCCGGCGAGCCGGTGCCCGGCGGGAAGGATCGCGACCAGCGGCACCGTGGCCAGTTCCCGGACGGTCAGCCCCGCCGGTGGACGGCCGGGCAGCGAGACGAACGCGATGTCGAGCCGTCCCTCCAGCACGGACTGCGCCAGCCCCGCCGACCCGCTCGGCGCCGCGCGCAGCCTGATGGTGACCGCCGGGTGCCTGGCGTGGAACTCGCCGAACAGGGCCGGCATGTCGAGGATGCCGACCGTGGTCATGGTGCCGACGTTCACCGTGCCGCGCAGCCCGCCGCGCACCTCGCCGACCGCGTCCCGGGCGGCCTGCGCCGCCGCCAGCGTGGCCCGCGCTTCGGGCAGCAGCGCGGCCCCGGCGTCGGTGAGGGCGACGCGCTTGGAGTCGCGTTCGAAGAGGGTCGCGCCGAGATCGTGCTCCAGGGCTCGTATCGCGGCGGACACGGCGGACTGCACGATGTGCAGGCGCTGCGCCGCGCGGGTGAAGTTGAGCTCGTCGGCGACGGCCAGAAAGCACTCAAGGTGGCGCAGCTCCATACCCGACCATCTCCCGAACCGATGAGCGCGATCGAAAACAAGCGTTGGACGCGATTGTAGATACGCACGCATCCTGTGATGTGTTCAGAGCGATGCGCCCGAGCAGGAGCCCCCATGCCCGCCCCGACCGGCACTTCCCCCGTCAGCGCCATCTCACCAGACCGGGCGGACCGCGTACCGTCCGGGCCCCGGGCAGATGGGAACGGCTCCCGGACGGCGGAGGGAACCGGCACGGCGATGCGGCACGGCATGGGTAGGTGGTACGGCGCGGCCGGTCACCGGGCCGGGTTCTGGATCACCGCGTTCACGTTCCTGATCTCGATGGCGTTCACCACCGTGCCGACCCCGCTGTGGGCGATCTACCAGCGGGAGGACGGCTTCTCGACCGCGATGGTGACCGTGGCGTTCGCCGCGTACGCGGTGGGCGTCGTCGTCAGCCTGTTCCTGGCGGGCCATCTCTCCGACCGGTTCGGCCGCCGCCGCGTGCTGCTGCCCGCCGTCGTGATCGAGGTCGCCGCGGCCGTGATGTTCCTGACCTCCACGTCCCTCGGGGTGCTCATCGTCGCCCGCGCGGTCACCGGTCTCGGCATCGGCATGGTGACCGCGACCGCCACCGCGTACCTAACGGACCTGCACACCGCCGCCCGCCCGCGGGCCGGCCGCGGCCGGGCGGACCTGGTCGCCACCGCGGCCAACATGGGCGGCTTCGCCGTGGGCTCACTGGCCTCCGGCGTGCTCGCCCAGTACGTCGACGGCCCGCTGCGCACCCCGTACCTGGTCTTCCTGGGCCTCCTGGTGGTCGCCGCCGCCGGCGTCGTGCTGGTCCCCGAGACCGTCAGCCCCGTGGCGCCGCGGCCCCCGTATCGTCCTCAGCGCGTCTCCGTGCCCGCCGAACACCGGCCCGCGTACTTCGCCGCCGCCTCGGCCGCGTTCACCACCTTCGCCGTCCTCGGGCTCTTCACGTCCCTGGCCCCCGGCTTCGTCGCGAACACCCTGCACCACCCGTCCCGCGCCCTGGCCGGCCTGGTCACCTTCCTGGTCTTCGCCGCGGCCGCGGCGACCCAGATCGTCCTGCGCCGCCTGGCCCTGCGTCCTCAGCTCGCCACCGGCCTCGTCCTGATGTGCACGGGCCTGGCCACGCTCACCGCCGCCGTCTGGTTCCCCAGCCTCGCGGCCTTCCTGATCGGTGGCATCCTGGCGGGCGCCGGCGCGGGCGTGCTCTTCAAGGCCACCGTCTCGCGGGTCCTCACCCTCGCCACCCCCGAGCACCGCGGCGAGGCGCTGGCCGGCCTGTTCCTCACCGCCTACGTCGGCCTGGCCGTCCCCATCCTGGCCCTCGGCCTCGCCACCCACTACGTCGCCATCCGCACGGCCCTCCTGGCCTTCGCCGCCGCCCTCGTCCTCATCTGCGCCGCGGTCAGCCGCCGCCTCCTGCGCTGATCGCCCGCACGGCGCGGCTCAGACGACAAGGCCCTGATCACCTCGGTGACCGGGGCCTTTCCCGTGGCCCTACGGCCGTCTGGCCACCAAGGCCGTCCTCGTGCCGCGGACGAAGAGGTCGTCGCGCCGCAGGGCGCCGTCCGGGCCGTCGCCGTCGATGACGGTGTCGAGCGTGGCCAGATCCTCGGCGCTCAAGCGGTCTTCCACACGGGAACGGATGCGTCGCAGGAACGCCAGGGCGTAGCGGCGGCTGTGCTCGGAGAGCGGCGGGGGCAGGTCGACGGTGAAAGTCTGCGCGACCTCGACGGTGAAACCGGCGCCGGACAGGAACGAGCTCCAGTCGGCGTGGAAATGCGGCATCTCGGCCGCGTGTGCCTCGGCGAGGGCGGCGTGGCAGCGATCCTCCAGGCCGGGACGGCCGATGCCGAGGTCGCCGGGCAGGGAGCGCGGGAAGGAGTCCAGCTCCATCATCGCCAGGAGCCCGCCGGGACGGAGCGCGGCGAAGACATCGGTGAGGACGCGGGCGGGATCCGTCATGTGGTGCATCGACGCGGACGCCCATACCAGGTCGACGGTGCCGACGGCGGGCCACGCCGCGTCCAGGTCGGCCTCGACGGTGCGGAGCCTCCGGGCCACGCCGAGGTCGCGGGCCCTGTCCTCGACGCGGTGCAGCATCTGCGCGGACGTGTCGACGGCGATCGCGTCGGCGTCCTCGAACCGCTGGAGCAGCGCGAAGACGCCCGTGCCGGTCCCGCTGCCCAGGTCGAGGATCCGGCGGACCGGCATGCCCGCGGCCAGCCCGTGGATCAAGCCGATCACTTCGGTCAGGACCGGGCGGAATATCTCGGCGTCGAGATCCAGGAGCTCGGCCATCGCCGAGCCGTCGTCTTCGGCTGTCGCATGATGGTGGTGTCGATGTGCCATGGCCCGACACTAAGCGCGTCTTGCCGATCGGACATACCATCTTGCGTATGAAGCAAGACGATGAGCTCGACGACTTGGTCCGCAAGCGCATCAGAGGGCTGCGTGTGGCCCTCGGATGGTCGCTCGACGACCTGGGCACCCGGTGCCATCTGAGCCCTTCCACCTTGAGCCGCATCGAGACGGGTCACCGCCGGATCGGACTCGACCAGCTGACCGCCATCTCCCGTGCTCTCGGGACCACCCTCGACCAGCTGGTGGAGTCCGTCGCCGACGAGGACGTGGTGATCAGGCCGCAGCATGATCCGGTACGGGGCCTGACCGCCTGGATGCTGAACCCGGAGACCGGGCCGCGTGGCATGACCGTCGCCAAGATACGGATCACCAGGCCGGTGCCCCGGCGCGGTGTCGACGAACTCAAGGTGCACCCCGGCAAGGACTGGTTCCTGGTCCTGTCGGGGACCATCGTGCTGCTGCTCGGAGAGCGCACCATCACGGTCACCACCGGTCAGGCGGCGGCCTTCTCCACCATGGTCCCCCACGCCTTCGGCGCCCAGGGCGGCCCGGCGGAGGTCCTGGCCATCCTCGACCACGACGGGCAACGCACCCACCTGGTGGGCTCGCCCCGGGTGGACGAGCCGTAAGCCTGTTTCAGTGCCCGCGGGGAGGCCTGCCGGTGATCGCCGACCCTTCGGCGAGCCGCAGCCTCCTGGTGGCGTGCCGGTGCGAGGCGGGGTGCAGCCGGAACCAGCCCGGACGCGGCGCGTCGGCCAGCAGCCCGGCTTCGATCAGCGCGTCGACGGCCGTCTCGGCGTCGGCGGGTCCGAGTCCGGCGATGTCCGCCGCGACCGTGACCGGGTGGTCCCCGGGCGGCAGCAGCGCGAGCCGTCGGAACAGGCGGCGCGCCTCCGGGCGGAGCCGATGGTAGGTCTCGTCCAGGACGGCGCCGGACGCGGGGGGCGCGTCGCCCGGCAGCGGGTCGAGCGGGCACCACCGCGCGCCGAACAGGCCTGCCAGGCCGCTCCGGCTGGTGACGATCACCAGCCAGCCGGCGGAGGTCGGCAGGAGCGGGCGGACCTGGTCCTCGGCGACGGCGTCGTCGAGGACCAGCACGCCGCGGCGCCCGGTCATCACGGCCCGCAGCAGGTTGGTGCGCTCCAGGACGGGCCACGGGACACGGGACTCGGGTACGCCGAGCGCGCGCATCAGGTGGCCGAGAGCCGTGCCGGGCGCGATCGCCAGCCGGTTCCTCCCCCGTAGGTCGAGGAGAAGCCCCTGGGCCCCGTGCGCGGCGACCACCCGGTGTGCGGCCCGGATCGCCAGCCGGGTCTTGCCCGCCCCGGCCGGCCCGCAGATCACCACGACCGCCGGGCCGACGCTCCGCCCGTCCGCCGTCATCGCGGTGTCGGCCATCTCGCCGAGCGTCGCCAGCTCACCGTCACGACCGGTGAAGGGTTCGGTGTCGGGGGGCAGCCCGAGGACCGCCGCGCCGCCTCCCGCCTCGGTGAACGAGGCCAGCAGGCTCGCCGCCTCCGGGCCGAGGGCCGCCACGAGGCGCCGGACGGTCAGCCGGTGCGGCGTCACCCGGCCGCGTTCCAGGTTGCCGACCGTCCGTGACGACAACCCGGCGGCGTCGGCGAGCTGTTCCTGGGTCATCCCCGCCGACCGTCGCAGCGCCGCGAGGCTCGCCGGGAAGGCGGGTTCGGCGTCGTCCGCACGTACCGTCATCTCTGGTCCTCTCGCCGGCCCCGCGTGGGCCGGCGTAATGGTGATCGGCACATCATTCAACGGCGTACTCCGCGACACGTTGATCATCTATTGTCCGGCGTCAGGCAGGCATGTCGAGAGGCTGGAGAAAGCGTGTCTGATCTCGATGAACCGGACGCGTTGGCGGCGTTACTGCGGCGTTACAGGCAGGCCGCCGGCCTGAGCCAGCGTCAGCTCGCCGAATCGGCGGGCCTCGGCGAGCGGACCGTACGCGACCTGGAACGGGGCCGGGTCGCGCGGCCGCAGCGGGCCACCGTCGACCGCGTGGCCGACGCCCTGCGGCTCGGGCCCGCCGACCGGGCGCTGCTCCACCGCAGCACGGCGAACCGGCGCGGCGAACCGGGCGGTGCGGCGACGGGCGACGGCCCTCTGCCCCGCGACCCGGATCCCGTCCCGGGCGCGCCCCTGATTCCCGACCTGCTCGCCGGGGTCGCCGACCGGACGGCGCGCGTGCCGCTGCCGGCGGATCCGCCGGATTTCACCGGCCGGGACGCCGAGCTGCAGGAGCTGATCGGCCACCTGGGGAGCACCGGAACGACGACCGTGGTGTACGGCCCGCCCGGTATCGGCAAGACGAGCGTGATCGTGCGCGCGGCCCGGGTGGCCGCCACGCTCCCGGACGGCGTGTTCTTCGTGGACCTGCGCGGGACCGCCGCCCGCGCCACGAGCGTGCGCGGCGCGCTCGCGCAGCTGCTCACCGATCTCGGCATGGACCGGCGCCGGCTCCCCGGCGGCACCGCCGAGCGCCGGGCGTGCTACCTGGAACGGGTCGCCGGCCGCAGCGCGATCCTGGTCCTGGACAACGCGCTGGACGCCGAGCAGGTGCTTCCGCTGCTGCCGGCCGGTGGCGACTGGCGCGTGCTGATCTCCAGCCGCCGGCGGCTCGCCGACCTGGCCGGGGCACGGCGCCTGCGGCTCGGCGCGCTGTCCGACGAGGACGCCCGGCACCTGCTCGCCGAGATGGTCAACCCGGCGCGGCTGGCGGCCGAGTCGGGCACCACCGACGAGCTCATCCACATCTGTGGCGGTCTGCCGCTGGCGCTGCGGATCGCCGGGAGCCGCCTGGCCAGCCGTCCGGGGTGGACGGTCGGCGGGCTGATGGACCGGTTGCGGGACACCCGCCGGCGCCTCGACGGCCTGTACGCCGGCGACGTCGAGGTGCGGGCCGCGTTCACCGTGTCGTACCGGCAGCTCGCGCCGGCGCCGCAGGCCGCGCTTCGCCGGCTCGCGTTGCTGCCTTGGCCCGCGTACAACGTCGCCGCCCTGGCCGACGTGCTGGACGCCGATCCGGAGGCGGCCACCGCCGTGCACGCCGCGATCGCCGAGGCCGGGCTGCTCACGCCGACGGCGGCCGACGGCCGGTTCCGGCTGCACGACCTGCTCGTCCTGTTCGGCCAGGAGCGGGCACACGACGAGGACGACGCGGCCGGACGGGAGGCCGCGCTGGAACGGGTGCGCACCCGCTTGCTGGCGACGGCGGTGGCCGTGACGTCGTGGTTCCCCACCAACCGGGCACCGGTCGTGCGGTTCCCGTTCCCCGAGCCGCGGCAGGTGTTCGACTCGGCCCGCGCGGCGCTCGACTGGTTCGAGGCGGAGCGGTACGCGGTCGTGTGGGCGGTCCGCAGGACGGCCGAGCAGCACCGCGCCGAGGAGATCATCGCCGTGGTCGAGGCCGTGCGGGGCCTGGCCGACCGGCACCACCACCTCGCGGCGTGGCACGAGCTGTTCCGGCTCGCGGTCGACGCGGCGCGGGAGGCGAACAGCCCGGCGCTGGAGGCCACCCTGCGCAACGCGCTCGGCTTCGCGCTCAAGTACCAGGCCAGGCGCCCTGAGGAGGCGCTGCCCGAGCACGAACAGGCCAGGCGGCTGTACGCCGAGATCGGCGACCGGCCCGGGCACGCCTGGAGCACGTTGTACACGGTCGGGGCGCTGCACCGTTCCGGCCGGCTGCCGGAGGCCCTGGACCGGGCGCGGCTCGCGGCGACGCTGTTCGCCGAGATGGGTGACGAGGGCGCGGTGGTCGCCTCCTACGCGGTCGGTGACATCCTGCGGGACCTCGGCCGCCCCGTCGAGGCGGCCGAGGTGCATCGGCGCGGGCTGGCCGAGCTTCCGGATCCGGCGGGCCGGAACCGGGTCAGGTCCGGCATGATCGGCTACCGCCTCGGCCTGGACCTGACGGCCGCCGGTGACCTGACCGGCGCCGTGGAGGTCCTCGACCGCGCGCTGGCGACGTTCCGCGCGGAGCACCACCCCACCGGCATCGCCGAGTGCCTGGGGGCGCTCAGCGAGACGCTGGCCCTCCTCGGCAGCCCGAGGGCCGTCGCCGTGGGCACCGAGGCCGTCCGGATCTGCCACGAGTTCGGCGACCTCCCCCGCCAGGCCCAGGCGTGGTACGCGCTGGGCCTGGCGGCCCGTGCCGAGGGCCGGACGGACGACCACGCGCAGTGCTGGGAGCAGGCCCGGGCACTGTGCGAAACGACCGACGTGGAGGGCCGCCGGCTGGCCGAAAAGCTCGCGCAGGGGTGATGCCACTCCCGGCGGCATGGTCATGTGCCACTGGCCTGCAATGCGACGGCAAGGGGCTTGAAAGCAGTCCGGCGCAGACTGCCGACAGCTCAAGAGAAAAGGAACCACCGAAATGACTGCCACCCGGACCCTCACCGGTATCGCCCTAGTCGCCGGCGCCCTCGCTCTCACCCCCCTAGCCGCCAACGCCGACACCACCGGCTCCCCCGCCACCGTCACAGCCCAGACCGCCGCGGCCCAGAACTGGGGCACCTACTACGCCCCCAGCCGCAGGGCCAAGGCGTACGGCACGCTGTGGGCGGCCCCGAAGGACGACCCGAGCAAGCCCACCTCACTGGTGAAGGTCAGAGGCAAGATCGTCGACCGCACCCGCTCGGGCTCGAGCTGCGGCTGGGCCGTCTTCCGCGTCTCCTACGGCAAGAACGGCGAGGTCCCCAACACCCTCCGCACCTTCACCACCTGCAAATACAACAAGGCCAAGAAGTTCGGCTTCGACTTCAAGAACGTCTACCAGGTAGAACTCAAGGTCTGCTCCGAGCCAAAAGCCACCAAGCCCTCCCTGAACTGCCTCTACTCCGGAACCTGGAAGTCCCTATACGTCTACTTCGAGTAGAACCGCAACACCTCCGCACCACACAAACAACAAACACCAGAAGGCCCGGCCTCCGTTTCCGGAGACCGGGCCTTCTGGTCAACTACTTTTTGGTAGCGGGGGCAGGATTTGAACCTGCGACCTCTGGGTTATGAGCCCAGCGAGCTACCGAGCTGCTCCACCCCGCGTCGCGTTGTAGGTAAACACTATCGGGCGGGGAGGGTGGAGGCAAATCAAGTGGGGGGGTGGTCGGGTACGGCCGTGTTGGACCGTACCTGACCTGCGGTTATGAGCTGGGGGATGGGGAGGGGGTGGTGGTTCCGGCGGCGGATGAGGGGGCGGGGGTGGGGGTGGCCGACGGGCTGGAGGAGGGGGTGGCGGGGGTGGGGTTTTGCTTGCCCATGGCGGCTTCCAGGTCCTTGAGGGCTTGGGCCAGGCGCTTGTTGGCTTCGCCGTAGGCGGCGAAGTCGCCGTTCTTCAGGGCGGCCTGGCCGTCGTCGTAGGCCTTCTGGGCGTTGCTGTAGGCGGTCGCCAGGTCGGTGGTCACCTGGGGCTGGTTTGGCTGGTTCTGAGTGGGCGTGGTGGGGGTGTTGGGGAGCTGCTGGCCCTTGCCGAAGACTTGGTCCAGGGCGTCGGTCAGGGTGGTGCCGATGCCGACGTCGGAGCCGAACATGACGAGCACCCGCGCCAGGGTGGGATACCGGGCCGAGTTCTGGACCTTGGGCTGGACGTACACCGGCTCCACGTAGAGCAGGCCGCCGCCGAAGGGCAGGGTCAGCAGGTTGCCGTTCAGCGTCTCGGTGGTTCCGCCGATGCGGAGGTCGTTCAGGACGCTGGCGGCCTTGGTGTCGAAGGTGTTCTGGGCCTGTTTGGGGCCGGGGATCGTGGTGTCGCTCGGAAGCTGCAGGATGCGGATCCGGGTGTTGGAGTCACCGGTGGCGTCCACGGCCATGAAGGCGGCGAGGTTGTCCCGCTGGTTCGGCACCATCGTCGAGGTCAGCGAGAAACGGGGCTGGCTGTCGTCCGGCATCCGCAGCGTCACGTAGTACGGCGGCTGCTTGGTCTTGGAGCTGGCCGGGTCCTCGGGCACCTTCCAGAAGTCCTGACCACCGTAGAACGCGTTGGGGTCGGTGACGTGGTAGTTGCCGAGGATGTCGCGCTGCACCTTGAACAGGTCCTCGGGGTAGCGCAGGTGGTCCATGAGCTGGGGCGAGATGGCGGACTTCGGCTGGATGATCCCGCCGAAGGCCTTTTGCCAGGTCCGCAGGAGCGGGTCCTGGTCGTCCCAGGCGTACAGCGAGACCGTGCCGTCGTAGGCGTCGACGGTGGCCTTGACCGAGTTGCGGATGTAGTTGATGTGGTCGCGCGGCTGCTGGGCGGCCAGCAGGCGGTCGGTCGAGGTGTCTCTGGTCATGTCGCCGAAGCTGCGGCGCTCGGAGTAGGGGTAGTCCTCGGACATCGTGTAGCCGTCGACGATCCACAGGATCCGGCCGTTCACGACGGCGGGGTAGGGGTCGCTGTCCAGGGTCAGGAACGGCGCCACCTGCTCGATGCGGTCGCGGGGGTCACGGTTGTACAGGATGCGCGACTTGGAGTTGATGTCGGAGGAGAGCAGGAGGTTGGTCTCGCCGTACTTGGCGGCGTACAGCATGCGGGTGAGGAAGTTGCCGATCGACACCCCGCCCTTGCCGGTGTAGACGGTGTTCTCCTGGCCGCTGCCCTGCGCGTTGTTGCTCTGCTCGGGGAAGTCCAGCTCGATCTTCTTGTCGCCGCCGACGATGGAGTAGTCCGGGGAGTTCTCGCCGAAGTAGATGCGCGGCTCGAAGGTGCCGAGGCCGTTGGTCGGCGGGATGTCCTTGACGATGAAGTCGGGCTTGCCCTGGGCGTCGGTCTTGCTGCCGGGGCCGGCCACGAAGCCGAAGCCGTGGGTGTAGACGAGGTGGTCGTTGATCCAGTTGCGGTCCGGCGGGTCGCCGATCTCGCGGACCGCGACCACGGTGTCACGCGAGACGCCGTCGATGGGGTAGCGGTCGACGTCGAGCTGCTCGGGGAACTGGTAGTAGCCCTTGATCTGCTGGAGCTGCTGGAACGTCGGGGACAGCACGCTCGGGTCGAGCAGCCGCACGCCGGGGATGGTGGAGACCTCGCTCTGCAGCTCCTGCTGGGTGCCCTGGGTCTTCGCGCTGTACGGCGAGATCTCGGCCGACGAGACGTTGTAGGCGTCCCTGGTCGCGGCGATGTTGCGCGCGATGTACGCCTGCTCCTTGCTCTGCTGGTTCGGCTTGACCTGGAACTGCTCGACCAGGGCGGGGTAGACCGCGCCGACCAGGACGGCGGACAGCACGAGGAGGCCGAAGCCGACGCCGGGGAGCATGCCGCCGGAACGGACCACGCCGGCGAAGAACAGCGCGGCGCAGATCAGCGCGATGATCGCGAGGATGCTCTTGGCGGGCATCACCGCGTGCACGTCGGTATAGGACGCGCCGAAGACCTTGCCCCGGTCGGAGAACACCAGGCCGTACCGGTCGACCCAGTAGGCCACCGCCTTGAGCAGCACGAACAGGCCGACGAGCACCGACAGGTGGACCCGCGCGGCCCGGGTGGCGTGCAGGCCGGGCGACTGGAAGCGGAAGCCGCCGTAGAGGTAGTGGACGATCGCCGCGAGGATGATCGAGATGATCACCGCGGTGAACAGGAAGTTCAGCAGCAGCCGGATGAACGGGTACGTGAACATGAAGAACGAGATGTCCATCCCGAACAACGGGTCGGGCTTGTCGAACGGCGTCCTGTTCATGAACAGCAGCCAGGTCTTCCACTGCCCGCCGGTGGAGGAGCCGGTGAACAGCCCCAGGATCACCAGCCCGGCGATGAAGATCAGCTTACGATGGGGATCGACGGCCGCGCGGTAGCGGTCGGCGCCCTGTGGCCCGTTGAACAGGCCTATGCCGAACAGCGGCCGCGTGCGGTATGCGATCATCATGTTGCCGCCGACGACCCCGGCCATGATCAGCGCGCCCACCAGGAACAGCAGGAGCTGCGTGATCAGCATGGTGGAGAACACCGAGGTGTAGCCGACCGAGTCGAACCACAGCCAGTCGGTGAACATGCCGGCGAAGACGAAGAACAGGATGACGATCCCGATCAGCGCTATCGCGACGGGGACGAGAAGCCGCGGCCGGCGGGGCAAGCGCATCGCCCGACCCGCGCCGGGGTTCCGGAAGGTCAAGGCCCACCCCTAGATTTCACGAGTTACGGTCCGTGTGTCGCAACCTACACCGGTGACGGCGCCGTCACGCTCCGGGCCACGAGCACGGTACGGCCACAACCGGCGGCCGGGCCGGGGAACCCCGGCGGGTGCGGTGGCGCGGAGCACGGCGGCGCCTGCGGGCAGGACGCGCGCGTTCACGTGGCCCAACGGCCGGAGGTCCGCGCGGGTTCCCCCCGCGCGGCAAAGGATGACGGCGGCCCTCACCGGGCCTCGCACGCGGGGACGTTCCCCGAGCCGGTGCGCAGGGCGTCGATGGCCTGGACGGCCTCGCGCATCGTGGTGACCCGGACCAGGCGCAGCCCCTCGGGCACCGACTGCAGGGCGTCGCCGCAGTTGTCGCCCGGAGTGAGGAAGACCGTGGCGCCGGCGTCGCGCGCGCCGATCATCTTCTGCTGGATGCCGCCGATCGGGCCCACCTTGCCGTCGGCGGTGATGGTGCCGGTGCCGGCGATGGATCTGCCGCCGGTGAGCTCGCCGGGGGTCAGCTTGTCGTAGATGCCGAGCGAGAACATCAGGCCCGCGCTCGGGCCGCCGACGTCGCCGACGTTGACGTTGACGTTGAACGGGAACTTGAAGCGCGTTCCCATGATCATGCCGACGATGCTCGCGCCGTTGGCCTCCACGGTGCCGACGTCGACGGTCACCGGCTTGCCGTCCCTGACCACCGTGAACTCGACCTGCTCGCCGGGCTTGTGCTTGCGCACCCCCGCGGCGACGTCGTCGACGTTGCGGATCGCGGCGCCGTCGACCTCGGTGATCTGGTCGCCAGGGCGCAGCTTGCCGTCGGCGGGGCGGTTCTTCTGGGTGGAGGCGACCACGACGAGCGTGTCGATCGGGATCTTCAGCTGGTTCAGCGCGGCGGCGGTGGCGTCCTGCTGGGAGCCGGTCATCTCCTGGGTGTTCTGCTCCTCGACCTCTTTGACCGTCACGGTCTTGGGGAAGATCGTCTCTTCGGGGACGACCGCGACGCTGGGGTCCACCCAGCCGCGCAGGGCGGTGAGCAGGTCGAGGTGTGCGGTCGGGCCGCCCTGGTAGGCGACGGTGACCAGGCTGAGCTTGCCGGACGTCGGGTAGGTCTGGTGGCCCGAGATGGTGATGACGGGTTTGCCCTTCACCGTTCCCAGGGTGTTCTCGGTGGGGCCGGGGCTCAGCGCGACGTACGGGACGGGCATCAGCGCGCCGGCGCCGCCGAGCGCGAGCGTCAGGAAGCCGGCGACGACCAGCGTCAGACCTCGTCGGGACATGTAGGAACTCTATGCGCTCCGGGCGACGGTGCAGCAGCGGACACTCATCGGACGATCATCGGCCCGGGGTCAGTCGCAGGCGCCGACCCACTCGGTGGTCCCGTCGTCGAACGCCTGGTTCTTCCAGATCGGGACCTCCTTCTTGAGGTCGTCGATGAGGCGCCTCGCGGCCTGGAACGCCTCGTCGCGGTGCGGGGCCGCCGCGGCCACGATCACCGCGGCGTCGCCCAGCCGCAGGTCGCCGACCCGGTGGACGGCGGCGAGGGCGGTCAGCGCGAAGTCGGCGGCGACCTTCTCGGCGACCCGGCGCAGCTCCGCCTCGGCGCTCGGATGCGCGGAGTAGGACAGCGAGGTGACCGGCCGGCCGTGGTCGTGATCGCGCACGGTGCCCACGAACAGCGTGGTGCCCCCGGCGGACCGGTCGGCGACGGCGGCGAGCACCTCGTCGGCGGACAGCGGAGTGTCACGGATGGCGAGCAGACGAATCACGTTCACTCCACGAGATTACTCGGCACCTCGATCGCGCACCGGTGCCGGTCCACAAGCTGTGGACAACCCCGTCCCCCGTCCTCCCCGTGAGCCCCCGCGTCCCCGTGCTTTCCGGCCGTGCTAGGTGCGCCGCTTGCGGCGGGCCCTGCGCACGATGGCGGCGGTGCCGATGACCGCGACGGTCGCCCCCGCGGCCGTGATCGTGGCCTCCTTGCCCGACAGCCTGCGTCCCACCACGGCGTGCCGGCCCTCGCGCAGCTCCAGGAGCTGCTCCAGCGCGCTCTCGTTGGTCCAGGCCGGCTTCCACCCGGCGGCGCGCAGCGCGGAGCAGTCGACCACCCAGGGGTACACCACGTAGTGCAGGTCGGTGGCGGGGCCGGGGGTGACGCCGAGCCGGTGCAGGCGCTGGGCGGTGCCGAAGGTCAGCCCGGCGGGCAGCTCGAAACGCCGCAGGCCGGACAGCTCCTCGACCTGCTCCATCTCCAGCCAGCCGTCGCAGCCGACGCTGACCACCCCGGACACCGTGCCGAGCGCCGCCATGTGGAGCGCGGACAGCAGGTCGTCCACATGGCAGAACTGGAAGCGCGGCTCGGAGCCCTTGACGGCCAGCAGGCGCGGGGCCTCGAAGTGGCGGGTGACCACGGTGTCCATCCCCGGCCCGACCACGGCGGCCGGCCGCAGCACGGTGACCTCCAGCCCGGGATGGCTGCGCGTGGCCCGGCGGGCGAGCGCCTCGACCTCCAGGTGGTCGCCGACGATCCCGGAGTCGGGCTCGGCGGCCACCGGGGAGTCCTCCGGGAGCGGCACGGGGTTGTCGGGCGCGGCGCCGTAGACCATGGCGCTCGTCACGAGCACCGTGCGGCGCACCCGGGCGGCGGCCGAGGCGGTGAGCACGGTCTGTGCCGCGCGGACGTTGTAGGCCCGGCGGGCGCCGGGCTCGGAATCGAGCCCGCAGTCGGTGCCGAGATGGACCAGGACGTCCACATCGGAGATGCGGTTCGCCAAGAGCGGATCTCGGACGTCGAGCACCCGCCAGGTGACGTCGGGGACGTCGCCCCGTTGGTCGTCGATGGCCACCACACGGCGGAAATCCGCAGACGAGGCGACCCGGGAGACGAACTCCCTCCCGAGGCCCGAGGCCGCGCCGGTGACGGCGACGACCGGGGGCCTGGGGCGTTTCGAGGTAGTCACGAGGTCCTCACTTTGCACTGATCCGCCCTACGACGGATAACGTGGCGGATGTGGACTCCTCCATCCTGCACGAGGTAGAGCGGTGACTGACCTGCCAGGTCGCGAAAACGACCCCAACGAGAATCCGTTCGCGATGTTCGGGGATCCCGAGCAGATGGCGGCCGCCATGCGGCAGTTCGCCGACATGCTCTCGACCCCTCAGGGCTCCGGACCGGTCAACTGGGACATGGCCAAGAACATCGCGCGCCACGCCGTGGTCGCCGAGGGTGATCCGAGCGTGATGGAGGGTGAGCGACGCCAGATCGTCGAAGCCCTGCGCCTGGCCGACCTGTGGCTGAACGAGGCCACCGCGCTGCCGAGCGGGCTGAGCGCGCCGGAGGCGTGGAGCCGTTCGGAATGGATCGAAAAGACCGTCCCGGTCTGGAAGCAGCTGTGCGACCCCATCGCCGAGCGCATGGTCGAGACCATGAGCGGCACCCTCGGCGGGCTCGGCGGGGAGAGCGGCGCGGCGATGGCCCAGCTCGGGCCGCTGGTCGGCATGATGCGCCAGATGGGCGGCATGATGGTCGGCAGCCAGATCGGCCAGGCCCTCGGCGCGCTCGCCCCCGAGGTGATCGGCTCCACCGACATCGGGTTGCCGCTGTCGCCCACGGCCGCGCTGCTCCCCGCGGGCATCGCGGCGTTCAGCCACGGCCTGGAGATCCCGTCCGAGGAGATCCGGCTGTACCTCGCGCTGCGGGAGGCCGCACACCACCGGCTGTTCCAGCACGTCCCGTGGCTGCGGTCGCAGCTGCTCGGCGCGGTCGAAGAGTACGCCAAGGGGATCACCGTGGACGTCTCCGCGCTCGAGGAGCAGATCCGCGGCCTGGACGTCAACAACATGGAGCAGATCCAGGAGGCGCTGAGCGGCAGCGCGCTGCTCAAGCCCGAGGAGAGCGAGCGCCAGAAGGCCGCGCTGACCCGGCTGGAGACCCTGCTCGCGCTGGTCGAAGGCTGGGTCGGCACGGTCACCGACACCGCGGCCTCCGGCAAGCTGCCGTCCGCTGCCGCGCTGTCGGAGACCGTACGGCGGCGGCGCGCGACCGGCGGCCCGGCGGAGCGCACCTTCGCCACGCTCGTCGGCCTGGAGCTGCGCCCGCGGCGGCTGCGCGAGGCCGCGGCGCTGTGGCAGGCCCTCGCGGCCGGCCGGGGCGTCGAGGGGCGGGACGCGGTGTGGTCCCACCCCGACCTCATGCCCGACGCCACCGACCTGGACGACCCCGAGGCGTTCGTCCAGGGGGACACCGGTGACCCGGGGCTGAACATGTCGGCGTTCGAGGACTCCGAGGACGGTAAGAAGCCCGGCGACGACGGTCCCGGCGCCGGATGACGTCACGCCCCGCCCCGCCGCGTCACATGCGGTTGCGCGAGGACGCGGTGGCGTCGCTGACCGGCTGGACCGCGCCGACCGGGCCCGAGGAGGCGCTGCGGGCCGAGTTCCTCACCCACCTGGCCGCGTACGACGACGCGATGTGGCGGTCGTGCGCGCCGGGGCACCTGACGGCGACCACCGCGGTGTTGTCGCACGACGGGGCCCTGGTGCTGCTCACCCACCACCCCAAGGCGCGCATGTGGCTGCCGATGGGGGGCCACTGCGAGCCGTCCGACGACTCCCTGGCCTCGGCCGCGCTGCGCGAGGCCACCGAGGAGTCCGGCATCCCCGGGCTGCGGCTGCTGCCCGGGCCACTCGCCCTGGACCGGCACCGGGTGTGGTGCCATCCCCCGCACAGCTGGCATCTCGACGTGGAGTACGGGGCGGTGGCGCCCCCCGGGGCCGAGTTCGTACGCAGCGACGAGTCGCTGGAGCTTCGGTGGGTGCCGGTGGACGACATCCCCGAGCCCACCGACGAGGCCACCCGCCGCCTGGCGCGGCGGGCCCGGGCCGTCCTGCTCGGCTGACCCGCGCATACCGTCGTCCGGTCCGGGAAGATCGACCCCGGTCAGGGGCGTTTTCTCACGCCCGCCCTATCAGGCGGTGGATAGGGTCGATGGCGTACGACCTAGGCACGTGGAGTCAGGTGGACACTTCGACCGACACACCGGTGGGCGGGGTCATCACGACGCCGCCGTCGTTCCGCTGGCGGAAGGTGCGCGTGCCGGGCACGCTCGCCTGGCTGGCGGTGACCCCGTTCGCGGCCTGGGCCGTCGCGCGGGTCGCGGGGCTGGAACGTGGATCGTTCCTGGCGCAGATCATCACGGCGACGCCCTACGCCGCGGCGGGCTCGCTGCTGCCGGTGCTGTTGTCGTTGCTGTCGCGCCGGAAGGCGGCGACGGCCGTGGCGCTGGCGACGACCGCGGCGCTCGGCGTCAGCGTGCTGCCCCGGGCGTTCGGGGACACCCCGGCGTCCGCGGGCGGGGAGCCGTTCACGGTGCTCACCTCCAACCTGCTGTTCGGGCACGCCGACACCCAGGCGCTGGTCGACCTGGTGCGACGGCACCGGCCCGACGTACTGAGCACCCAGGAGCTGACGCCCGAGGCGGTGCAGGAGCTGGACGCGGCGGGACTGAAGGAGCTGATGCCGTACCGCGTCCTCGAGGACGAGTGGAGCGCGGCCGGCAGTGGCATCTTCTCCAGCCATCCGCTCACCCGGGTGGACGGGATGTTCCAGGTGATCGGGCACAACATGCCGGCGGCCGAGCTGACCACGCCCGGCGGCGCCCGCCTGCAGATCGTCGACGTGCACACCCTGCCCCCGCTCGGCCGCCAGACCGTGCTGTGGACCGCCGGGCTCCGGGCGCTGCCCTCGGCGCCGTCCTCCGGCCCGTTCCGCGTCCTGGCCGGCGACTTCAACGCGAGCCTGGACCACGCCGAGATGCGCCGCCTGGTCGGCCGGGGCTACCACGACGCCGGTGACATCACCGGCAAGGGACTCATCCCGACGTGGCCCGCCAACAAGCGCGTCCCGCCGCTGATCACCATCGACCACGTCCTCACCGACCAGCGCGTCGCCGTACGGCATTACAACGTCTACGACATCCCCGGCACCGACCACCGCGCCGTCCTCGCCGAGTTGTCCGTCCCGCCCGCCGGCTGATCAGGCGCTGAGCAGGGCGCGGGTGTTGTCCCAGCCCTCCAGGCCGGGGTCCAGGCGGACGAGGTCGGCGGGGGTGCGCAGGCGGTGCCAGCCGGGGGCGGTGGCGACCATGCGGGGGCCTGGGGCCTCGGCGCGCAGGCGGGCGACGACGCCGGGGGTGTCCAGGCCGGCGGTGGCCCAGTCCGGGTAGGGCAGGTGGGCCGCGACGGCGACGGCGGTGCCGTCCTCGGCCGGGGTGACGGCGAGTGCGGAGCGGCCGAGTTCGCGGAAGAGCTTGCCGATGAGCAGGGGCGGCAGGTCGGGGGCGTCGCCGCTGATCACCACGGCCTGCTCCCCGTACGGGCGCAGCGCGGCGAAGACCTCGGCCAGGGTCGCCCCGTGGGGCAGCTCGACGACGCGGGTGCCCGGCCAGGCGATGTCGTGCAGGCCCTCGACGCCGGCGCCGACGATCACGGGTTCCACCAGGTCCAGGCCGGCGACGATCTCGTAGGTGTCCTCGGCGAGGGCACGCGAGAACTCACCGGGGTCGACGCCGGGTGGTGCCCCACCACCCAGATCCGGCGTGACCAGGACGGCCGCGAGTCTCAGCACTCGTCCGTGGTGCCGTTGGCGGCCATGGAGTATCCCTCCAGGAAGCCGCGGGCGCGCTCGGCCTTCGGGTAACGCTCCACCAGGGCCCAGAAGCGCGGGCCGTGGCTCGGTACCAGCAGGTGAACCAGCTCGTGCATGATGACGTAGTCGACCACCCAGGACGGCATGCCCTTCAGGCGGGTGGACAGCCTGATGGTGCCGTGGTCGGGGGTGCACGAACCCCAGCGGTGCCGCTGGTTGTCGACCCAGCGCACGCTGGTGGGCAGGGCCTCGTCGCCGAGGTAGCGTGCCGACAGGTCTTTGGCGCGTTCGAGAAGGTCGTCGTCGCTCGGGCGTCTGCGCTGCTCCTTGGCCGCGAGCCGGTCGAGCATGCGGCGCACCCATTGTTCCTCGTCCGTGCTGCTCAAACCGGCAGGTAGAAGCACGATGGTCTTGTCGCCATCGCGGTACGCGGATACGGTTCGCCGTCGGCGTGCACTCCGACGGACCTCCACTGTCTCGGGGGGCACATAAGCACGGTAGCCGAGAGCGCCCGGATTCCACAGGGGGTGGTCCGCGTTTTCGCTGGTCAATCAGTGTTCGCCAGGTGTTCAGCAACCACACCCCTAACTTGCGACACATCGCCCGGTGAGCTTGCCGTCACATACCCCGGCCGGGGCGCGGGATCGGGGTCGTCCACAGGGGTGCGCTTCCGCGGGGAGGTTATCCACAGCCGGGACCTGACTCGCTCCGCGCCGTGCGCGGCTGTGCGAGGCTCGCGCACATGACCCAGACGCGACCTTCCACCAGGCCACAGCCGGTGCGGCCCCGCCTCAAGCCCGCGCTGCGCCGTGTCGACCGCGACGACCACAACCTGCAGCTCGGCGTCCATCCGCTGCGCGCGGTGGTGCTCACCGGCCTGGAACCGCCGATGCGCGGATTCGTGGAGAGCCTCGACGGCACCCGCACGCTGGACGAGCTGATCGCCGCCAGCGACCTCGGCGAGCAGGCGGTCCGCGAGGTCGTGCGGCTGCTCGCCGACGGTGGCCTGCTGGACGACGCGGCGGTGCGGCCCGACGCGTTGCGCGGGCTGCCTCCCCCCGAGCGCGAGCGGCTCGGCCCCGATCTCGACGATCTCTCGTTGTCGCGGGCCGACGCTGGCGACGGCGGGCTGAGCGCGTTCGACCGGCGGCGCCGGGCCCAGGTCCGCGTGTACGGCGCGGGGCGGGTCGGCGCGCAGATCGCCGTGCTGCTCGCCGCCTCGGGCATCGGGCATCTGTGCGTCGTCGATCCCGAGCCCGCCCGGCACGAGCACGTGGTGCCCGGCGGGCTGACGTACGCGGACGTCGGACGGCCCCGGGAGGAGGGCGCGGCGGCCGCGGCGCGCCGGATCGCGCCCGGGGTCAACGCGTGGACCGGGCGCACCGCCTCACGTCCCGCCGACGGCGGGGCCCGGCCGGCCCTGGTGATCCTGGCGCCGGTGGGGCCGCTGGACGCGCTGATCGCCCTGGAGCTGGTGTCGCAGGGCATCCCCCACCTTCTGGTGAGCGCGGGCGAGGGGGTGGGGTCGGTGGGCCCGCTGGTGCTGCCCGGCCGCACGCCGTGCCTGCGCTGCCTGGAGCTGATCCGGCGGGACCGCGACCCCACGTGGCCCACCGTCGGCCGCCGGCTCGGGGGCTATCCGGCGGGCGAGATCGCGTGCGGCACCACGCTGGCGGCGCTGGTCGCGGCGCAGGCGACCGGGCACGCGCTGGCCCATGTCGACGGTCTGGAGCCCGTTGTGACGAACCGCACAGTGGACGTAACCCCTGACTGGCAGTGGAAAAAGCGCTCCTGGGCTGCTCATCCGCGCTGTGCGTGTAGTCGGGAACGTGAGGATCCGTTAACAATGGTCGCGTGACTGAGTTCCCCCGAAATGCCGTGACGCGCTCCGCCAAGCTGGCGACGCTCCCTCTCGGGTTCGCCGGCCGCACCGCCCTCGGAGTGGGCAAGAGGCTCGGGGGGAAATCCGCCGAGATCGTCGCCCAGGAGATACAGCAGCGCACGTCCGAACAGATCTTCAAGGTCCTCGGGGAGCTGAAGGGCGGCGCGATGAAGGTCGGGCAGGCTCTGTCGATCTTCGAGGCGGCGCTGCCGCCGGAGATCGTGGGGCCGTACCGCGCGGCGCTCACCAAGTTGCAGGACGCGGCGCCGCCGTTGCCCGTCGCCACCGTGCACGCGGTGCTCGGTGAGCAGCTCGGCGACGACTGGCGGGAGAACTTCCTCGAGTTCGAGGACACCCCCGCCGCCGCGGCCTCGATCGGGCAGGTGCACAAAGCCGTCTGGCACGACGGTCGCCAGGTGGCCGTGAAGATCCAGTATCCCGGCGCGGGCAAGGCCCTGCTCGGGGACTTCAACCAGCTGGCCAGGCTCGGCAAGCTCTTCGGGATGCTGATGCCCGGCCTGGACATCAACGCCGTGATCGGCGAGCTGCGCGAGCGGGTCGCCGAGGAACTCGACTACCTGAAGGAGGCGGAGGCCCAGCACGGTTTCGCCGTGGCGTACCGCGACGATCCCGACTTCCGCGTGCCGGAGGTCATCGCGGCCAACGAGCAGATCCTGGTCACCGAGTGGATCGACGGCACCCCCCTGTCGAAGATCATCACCTCCGGCACCACAGAGGAACGGGATCAAGCCGGCCTGCGGTTCGTGCGGTTCCTTTTCAGCTCCCCCGCCCGCGCCGGGATGCTGCACGCCGACCCCCATCCCGGCAACTTCCGCGTCCTGCCGGACGGACGGCTCGGCGTGCTCGACTTCGGCGCGGTCAACCACATGCCCGACGGCTACCCCGAGGTGTTCGGCACCCTCACCCGGATCTTCATCAAGGGCGACATGGACACCGTGATCCAAGGCCTACGCGACGAGGGCTTCATCCGCCCCCACATAGACGTCGACCCCGAAGCCCTGCGCGCCTTCCTGGCCCCCTACGTCGAACCGACCCGCGTCGAAGAGTTCACCTTCAGCCGCGAGTGGCTCCAACGCCAAGCCGCCACCGTAACCGACCTCCGCCCCACCAACGTCGTACGCCAGCTCAACCTCCCCCCGTCCTACGTCCTGATCAACCGCGTCCACATCGCCGGCATCGGCGTCCTCTGCCAGTTGGGCACCACCGCCCGCTTCCGCGACGAGATAATCCACTGGGTCCCCGGCTTCGCCGACGACCCCCCCGAAGACCCCACCCCCGCCCTAGCCACCACCTGACCCGCCCCCCTCGCGCGCCAAGGAACACGACGGCACCCACCCCCCTTCCCCGCGAGGCTTCGCAGTGGGTTTATCGCCGTACGCTGGCGCCGATTTCGCTATATCCCGCCTCACCGTCACGGCGCCGGAGAAGACCCGCCTGGACGAACCGATCGTGCGCCCGAGCCGTCCGGCCATGACGGCCATGACGGCACCCGAGCCGTCCGGCCATGACGGCACCCGAGCTGTACAGCCATGGCGGGAGCACCCGGGTTGTGCGGCAATGGCAAGGGCGCCCCGAGGTGAGCGGCCACGGCTGGAGCACCCGAACTGTACGGCCATAGCAGGGGCGCCCGAGTTGTGCGGCCCGCCCCCGCTCCCGCGCCCGCCCCCGCTCCCGCTCCCGCGCCCGTGCCCGCTCCCGTGCCCGTCCCCGCGCCCGTGCCCGTCCCCGCGCCCGTGCCCGTCCCCGCGCCCGTCCTCGTGCCCGCGCCCGTCCTCGTGCCCGCGCCCGTCCTCGTGCCCGCGCTCGTGCCCGCGCTCGTGCCCACGCTCGTGCCCACGCTCGTGCCCACCCGCGCCCACTCTCGCGGGTGACGTCCGCGTGCGGTGGTGGATATCCCCGGAATCGGGTGGGCTGTGCTCGACATGGTGGGAATCGACAACGGGTGGGGCCATCCACCCCAACCGCAGAAGGGTTTGACGTTGTTGATCCCTTAACGTCAGCCCCCTGGTGAGCCATGGTGGGTTTCTCACCGTACGACGGCGCCGATTTCGCCGTACCACGTCTCACCGTCGCGGCGCCGGAGAGGAGCACCAGGTATACCGCCACAGCCGGAGCGCACGAGCTGTATCGCTTTGCGGGCGCCCACGCTCGCGGGGTGACGTCCGCTTGCGGTGCTGGATATCCCTGGAATCGGGTGGGCTGTGCTCGACATGGTGGGAATCGACAAGGGGTGGGGTCATCCACCCCGGCCGGAGAAGGGTTTGAGGTCGTTGATCCCTTGACGTCGGCTGTCCCTGGTGAGCCATGGTGGGTTTCTCGCCGTATGACGGCGCCGATTTCGCCGTACCGCGTCTCACCGTCGCGGCGCCGGAGAAGAGAACCGCCTGGACGAACCGATCGTGCGCCCGAGATGTACGGCCATGGCGGAGCGCCCGAGCCGTGCGGCCATGACGGCACCCGAGCATGGCGGAGCGCCCGAGCCGTGCGGCCATGACGGCACCCGAGCATGGCGGAGCGCCCGAGCTGTACGGCCTTGCGGGTGCCTGCGCTCGTGGGGTGACGTCCGCTTGCGGTGGTGGATATCACCGGAATCGGGTGGGCTGTGCTCGACATGGTGGGAATTGATAACGGGTGGGGCCATCCACCCCAACCGCAGAAGGGGTTGACGTTGTTGATCCCTTAACGTCAGCCACCCCTGGCGACCCATGCCGGGTTTCTCCCCCGTGGGGTGTCGGGTGGGATGGGGAAAGGCGGCCCCCGGGGAGGGGCCGCCTTTGGGTTGTCGGGAATGGGCCGGTGTGGCTGCCGGGGGTTAGACCAGGCGGGCTATGGCGTGGCGGAGGCGGGTTGAGGCGCGTTCTGCCTGCTTGCGGGCGCGGTTTACTCGGCGGAGGCCGGATACGAGGCGTTGGTGCTCGGCCTCGCGGTGGAGGGTTCGTATTCGGTCTCGAACCAGTTCTTCATGCATAAAGGGTGTGTCGACGTTCCAAGTCGGCAGGAAACTCATCGGAATCGGGTCCTTTCGAGGTGCCAGGAAGTGGCTTCGGGTGTGTTTGTCAGGCCGCGACAGGAGTCTTACGGGGACGCCCGCGGGGGCGCTTCTTCGGGACGACGACTCCCCGGAGGACCAGTTCGCCGCCCCAGACACCCCAGGGCTCCTCGCGCTCAAGCGCGCGCGCCAGGCAGGCCTTCTGGATGGGGCACCCTCCGCAGAGGGCCTTCGCGAACTCGACGTCGTCAGGGGACTCGGCGAACCACAGGTCGGGATCGGTACGACACGGGATATCGGCTTCGTCGACCAGGTCCATGGTCGTCCAAACCGCCATCTGCGTCACCTTTCTATGCTGGACTTGATCTTGGTGGTTACCTCGTGGCGGTGATCAGCGGCGGTACATCAAAAAGGCCGCGGATCCCGGTGCGGATCCGCGGCCTGAAGGCTGGTATTAACCGGTCAGGTTATGACCGGATGCCTCCAGGGTGGCGGACCCTGCACCACGCCATTAGCGGTGCTCGTGGTCTGCGGGTCGACGACCGGACGACGCCCAAGGGCGTCGGCGTAGCCGAAGACCATGTCGATGGTGGTGCTGCGGTGGCCGAAGGCGGCCTCACCCAGGCGGGCCTGGATCAGGGCAGTCTTCTCCTGGCGGAGTTTGGCCGAGGCTCCGGCGGTGATGCCGGCGGTGCCCCGCCAATCGGCCGGGGCGATGACGGTCCGGATGCCGGTGGCGACAGCGGAGTCAGCGCACGAGAGGGCGAGCCACGGCGTGGTGGTCTGCTTCGTGATCTCCACTGTGGTCACCTCCCTCTCGGATGTTGACGGTAGGTCGGACAGGGCTCGTCCGACCGGCTTGAGCATGACTCTAAACGTGGACCGGGGACCCCGGCAACAGATTTTCTACCTGCGATTTCACGAATTCGAGACACGAATCATGACCTCCTGCACGACCGATACCGCGAGGTCGCCAGTCGGAGTGAACATCTGCCCCCGCGCGAGCCCGCGAGCGCCGCCTGACCACGGCGACTCCTGGGCGTACAGCACCCAGTCGTCGACCCGCAGCGGGCGGTGGAACCACATGGCGTGGTCGAGCGAGGCACCGGTCATGTTGGTGGCGCCCCACGCCAGCCCGTTGGCGAGCAGCACGGTGTCCACCAGCGTGTAGTCCGAGGCGTAGGCGGCCAGCACGACGTGCAGTATCGGGTCGTCCGGCAGGTCGGCGTCGTAGCGGAACCACACCTGCGTCTCCGAGCTGCGCAGCGAGGGGTCGGCGACGGCCTCCCAGGTGAGCGGCGTGACGTACCGCGAGTCGACCGGCCGGGGCCGCGACAGCCACTCGCGCCACGGCTCCTTGTCCCCGACGGCCGCGCGCATGCGGTCCTGGAACAGCGGCAGCGTCTCGGGCGCGGGCACCTGCGGCATGACGACCGCCTGGTGCGTGACGCCCTGCTCGGCGATGTGGAAGGACGCGGACATGGTGAAGATCGCCTTGCCGTGCTGGATGGCGGTCACCCGCCGGGTCGTGAAGGACCGCCCGTCCCGGACGCGCTCGACGTTGTAGACGATCGGGATGGCCGGGTCGCCGGGGCGGATGAAGTAGGCGTGCAAGGAGTGGACCGACCGGTCGTCGGCGGGGAGCGTGCGGCCCGCGGCGACCAGTGCCTGCGCCGCCACCTGCCCGCCGAAAACTCTCTGGATGCGCTCCTCCGGGCTGCGTCCCCGGAAGATGTCGTTCTCGATCTGCTCCAGGTCGAGTAGGTCGAGGACCTCCTTGAGCGCCTCGTTCACGTAATTTCTCCTCCGCGGCAGATGTTGAGCACGGCTTCGCCGTATCGCTCTAGTTTGACCCGCCCGATGCCCGCGATGGCGAGCAGGTCGTCCTCGGAGGTGGGAACGCGCTCGGCCATCGCCTGAAGGGTGACGTCGGTGAAGACCACATAGGCCGGCACCTTGGCCTCCTTGGCGGCCGTGGCACGCCAGTCCTTGAGCCGCCCGAGCAGCTCGACGTCGAAGTCCGCCGGGCAGGTGGCGCAGCGGCCGAGCTTCTGCTCGGTGGCGGCGGTGAGAGTCTTGGCGCAGATCCGGCAGTGGATCGCCGGGGACTGCCGCGGCGTGACGGCGGTCCGCTCGCGGGGCGCGGACACCCGGGTGGGGGCGACGCCGGTGAGGCCGTCCAGGAACCGGGACGGCCGCCGGGCCTTGCGGCCGCCGGGCGAGCGGGCGAGCGCCCACGACAGGTGGAGGTGCGCGCGGGCCCGGGTGATGCCGACGTACAGCAGGCGCCGTTCCTCCTCGACCTGCTCGGGGGTCTCGGCGTAGATGATCGGCAGCATGCCCTCGGTGAGGCCGATCAGGAAGACCGCGTCCCACTCCAGGCCCTTGGCGGCGTGCAGCGACGCCAGGGTGACGCCGTCGATCGGCGGGGCGTGCTGCTCGGTGGCCCGGCGCTCCAGCTCGGCGACGAAGCGGGACAGGTCGCCGCCCTCCGCCGCGATGTCCTCGGCCAGCTCGGCGAGCGCCCGCAGCGACTCCCACTTCTCCCGCGCGGTGCCGCCGCCGGGCGGCTCCGGGGTGAACCCGATGCCGCCGAGGACGTCGTGCACGGTATGCGCCAGCGGCTGGTCCTGGTTGGCCGAGCGGGCGGCGCCGCGCAGCAGCACCACCGCCTGGCGCACCTCGGGCCGTTCGAAGAACCGCTCGGCGCCGCGCAGGAGGTACGGCACGCCGGCCTGGGCGAACGCCTGCTCGTACGCCTCGGACTGGGCGTTCACCCGGAACAGCACGGCGATCTCGCGGCTCGGCGTGCCGCGCGAGATCAGCTCCTTGACCCGCCGGGCCACGAGCGCCGCCTCGGCCGCCTCGTCGTCGCACTCGGCGAACACCGGCTTCGGTCCCTCGGGGCGCTGGGCCACCAGCTCCAGCCGGTGCGGGCCGCGGGAGCGGGCGAGCACGCGGTTGGCGAGGTCGACCACCTGCGGCGTGGAGCGGTAGTCGCGCACCAGCTTGATCACCGTGGCGGAGGGGTGTTCGACGGCGAAGTTGGTGAGGTAGCGCGGTGTGGCCCCGCTGAACGAGTAGATCGTCTGGTTGGGGTCGCCGACCACGCACAGGTCGTCCCGGCCGCCGAGCCAGGTGTCGAGCAGCAGCTTCTGCAGCGGGTTGACGTCTTGGTACTCGTCGACGACGAAGTAGCGGTACTGCTGGCGGATCTGCGCGGCAACCTCTCGGTGCTCGGACATGACCGCGGCGGTGAGCTCCAGGATGGTCTCGAAGTCGACCAGGTGGCGCTCGCGGCGCAGCGTCTCGTACGCGTCGAACAGGTGGGCGACCTGGTCGGGCGGGATCGGCGGGGTGCGGCCGGCCTTCACGGCGGCGGCGGGGTAGTCCTCGGGCGCGATCTGGGTGACCTTGGCCCATTCGATCTCGGCGGCGACGTCGCGCAGCTCCGCGCGGTCGGAGCCGCGGCGCAGCGTACGGGCGGCCTCCATGAGCACGGGCAGCTTGGACTCGATCACCCGGGGCGGGTCGCCGCCGATGACGCGGGGCCAGAAGTAGGTGAGCTGGCGCAGCGCGGCGGCGTGGAAGGTGCGCGCCTGGACGCCGTGCGCGCCGAGCACCCGCAGGCGCTGCTTGAGCTCACCGGCGGCGCGTGTGGTGAAGGTCACAGCGAGCACGCTCTGCGCGTCCGCGGCTCCGGTACGTACGGCGTGGGCGATACGGTGCGTGATCGCCCTGGTCTTCCCGGTGCCGGCCCCTGCCAGAACGCATACCGGACCGCGCACGGCCTCGGCCACCTGGCGTTGTTCCGGGTCGAGATCCGCGAGGGCGTCGTCGCGCTCCAAGTCGCCTCCTGGCATCCGATCGGGGCAGGTGTGCCATCATCCTTCCAGTAGCGCCTGCCACACGTGGCATCAGGCGTGCACAACGACGGCGTTTTGCCCCACAATGAGGGCCATGATTGCGGGGAAGGAAAGATCGAAGTGAGAAGTTCGGTGACCCTGGGAGCGCTCGCTCTGGCCGCCGCCCTCCTCATCCCGGCCACCGCGTCGCCCGCCGGGGCCCAGATCGCGCCGACGCCCACGCCGACGCCGAGCTCGCTGCCCCAGCCGGACGTGCTGGCCTCCACGGTCATCCAGACCTTCTCGTACGGCAAGCACCGCCGCCAGCGCATGGACGTGTGGTGGCAGCCGGACGGCGCCCGGCGCCCCGCGGTGTTCCTGCTGCACGGCGGCTGGTGGAGCGGCGGCGACAAGAAGTACATGACCGCGGTCAGCCAGTCGTACGCCGAGCTGGGATACACCGTCTTCAACATCAACTACCGGCTGTCCCAGGACGCCGCGTGGCCCGCGCAGCGCACCGACGCGCTGGACGCCATCGCCACCGCGCGCAGGCACGCCGCGCGTTTCTCCTTCGACCCCGACCGGTACGTCGTCATCGGGTTCTCCGCGGGCGGCCACATCGCGACCGCCGTCGGCACCTACCGCGACGGCGTGCCCGGCCTGCGCGGGGTGGTCGGCATCTCGCCGGTGGTCTCGCCGCTCACCGCGTACTCCGACGGCGACGAGGGCGCCGACCCCGACCAGCGCAAGCTGCGCCAGGCCGCCATCGCGCTCGCGGGCGGCTGCCGCCCGACCGGCGCCTGCGCGCGGGTGTGGTCGAGCATGGAGGTGCCCTGGCACGCCAGCCCGCACGACGCCCCGGTGATGAGCGTGCACTCCTCCGACGAGTTCGTCCCGGCGTACCACAGCGAGCTGCTGAAGGAGCAGCTCAACCAGGTGGGCGTGGCGATGAACATCCGGGTGGTGCCGGGGTATTTCCACAGCTCGCCGCTGTACCGCGAGCCCGGCGTGGCCGAGGCCGTGCAGGAGTGGGTGGCCGGCAAGGTGGCCCTCCCCGTCCGGACGGCGCAGAAGAAGCGGACGGCCCACGCCCTGCCCTCCCTGCGCAAGGTCGAAATCCGCTGACCCCGCGCGGACGGGCCGGGAACAACCGGCACGGACCGGGATGTTGCAGGCTGATGCCGATGGTGCTCAGTGGGAAGGGAACAGGTCATCTCATGGCCCTCAAGGTGTACACCACCAGTTGGTGCGGCCCCTGTAAGCGACTGAAGAGCCAGCTCACCAGGGAAGGCATCGCCTACGACGAGATCGACATCGAGGCGGACGACGACGCCGCCCGGTTCGTGATGAGCGTCAACGGCGGCAACCAGGTGGTGCCGACCGTCGTCCTGCCCGACGGCAGCGCGTTGACCAACCCCTCCGTCATTCAGCTCAAGGCCCGGCTCGCCGCCGTCTGACGCGTCCGGCGTTCGCCCGCCGTCCGGGAATCACCAGTCCCCGGGAAGGTAGGAGCCGTACCACGTCTCGATGAGGCGGCGGGCGATCGAGACACCCGGCGGGAGCCGGATCTCGCCGTTCTCGACGGCGGCGCCGAGTTCGGTGCGGGTCAGCCAGCGGGCCTCGACGATCTCTTCGGTGTCGGGGATGAGGTCGGTGGTGGTGGCGCGGGCGAAGAACCCCAGCATCAGGCTGCGGGGGAACGGCCACGGCTGGCTGCCGAGGTAGCGCGGGGCCGTGACGGTGATGCCGACCTCTTCCAGCACCTCGCGGGCGACGGCCTGCTCCAGCGACTCGCCCGGCTCGACGAAGCCCGCGAGCACCGAGAACCGCCCCTCCGGCCACTGCGGGCCGCGGGCGAGCAGGCAGCGGTCGTCGCCGTCGTGGACCAGCATGATCACGGCGGGGTCCACCCGGGGGAAGTGCTGGCTGCCGTCCACGGGGCAGACGCGCGTGTGGCCGCCCGCGACGATGGTGGTGCCGGCGCCGCACCGGGGGCAGTGCTCGTGCGCCGAGTGCCACGCCTCCAGGGCGACGGCGTTGACGAGCAGCCCGGCGTCCCGGTCCCCCAGCACCGCGCCGGCCTTGCGCAGGCCCTCGGCGGCGATGTCCGCCCAGTCGGGGACGTCCTGGACGGCCCCGGCGACCTCGGTGCCCCGGGGCAGCTGGACGCCGGTGGGCAGCGGGGCGGTCACCGCGACCGCGAAGTAGGCGATGCCGTCGGAATCGACCCCGAGCAGGTAGCGCTCGCCGGGCGGGGTCTGGTGGGGGGACAGGAAGACGAGCTCGGCGGTGCCGTTCAGCCGGCGCACCAGGGTGTGGCCGTCGCCGATCAGCAGCACGCGGGTGGCGGGGTCGGCCCAGGCGGTCTTCAGCCAGGCCTCGTCGTTGCGGTGGACCGCGGATCTGTCGACCCCGCCCCTGGCCAGTAGCAGCGGCCCCAGCAACGCCTCACCGTGCAGGCTGTCCACGCGACGCCTCCTCCCACCTGGTTGCCCATCTTATGCCGCCGCCTTCTGGCGCCTGGAAACGCGGCACCTTTCCGGTCACCGCCGCACCCCCTGCAACACGGACATTTCCTCTAATTAGCATGTCCGGCAGCAGGCTGATCTTGTGGGGGGCTACCATTCTTCGGGTTGTTAGGTAAGCCTTACCTGCTTTAGCATCCGGGGGTGCCTCGCGTGCGGCTCTACCTCACCGCGCTCAACCCGACCGACTCGGTGACCGGCGGATTCCTCCCGGCGGCCCGCGCGCTCGGATACGAGGTGACTCTCCTCACCGACCAGCCCGAGCGGTACAGCGACGTCGACACCCTGCGCACCGACGTCCGCGACGCCCGCGCCGTGATCGACACCATCGCCCGCCACCACCCCCCGGACGCGATCTTCTCCGACTCCGACCACATCCAGCCCGAGACCGCTCTGGCCGCCGCCTACTTCGGCCTCCCCGGCAAGGACTGGCGAGCCTGCCTCACCACCAAGAACAAGTACCTGACCCGCCGCGCCCTGGCCGCCGCCGGCGTCGAACAGGTCCGCACGACCCTCCTGACCCCCGGCGCCCCGCCACCCCCCGGCCTCCCCTACCCGGTGGTGGTCAAGCCCCGCGAGGGCGTCGCCAGCGAGGACGTCGTCCTCGTCCACACCCCCGGGGAACTCGGCCGGGTGACGTCCGCCATAGCCCGGCGCCGCCCCGGCGCCCCCCTGATCGCCGAGGAGTACCTGCGCGGCCCTCTCCACACCTTGGAGACCCTCGGCGACGGCCACGACCTACGGGTCCTCGGCGGCTTCCGCACCACCCTCGGCCCGTTGCCCCACTTCGTGGAGGAACGACTCGACTGGCACGCCGAGCCGGGGCGGGACAGGGATGTGGAGCATGTGTTGCGGGCGCTCGGAGGGGTGGGGGTCGGGTTCGGGGCGTGTCATACGGAGTATGTGCGGACCGAGGAGGGGCCGCGGATCGTTGAGATCAACTATCGGCTGATCGGGGACACGTGTGACTTTCTGCTGGCCGAGATCCTCGGGGTGCCGCTGTTCGAGTGGGTGTTGCGGGTGCACCTCGGGGAGCGGGTGCCCGAGGTGCCGGCGTCCGGGAGGCATGGGGCCGCGGTGAGCCTGGTGGCGGCGCGGCCGGGGGTGATCACGCGGACGCCGGGGGACGTGGCCGAGACGATCGGCGGGGCGCGGCTGCGGCACCGGCCGTTGCGGGCGGCCGGGGAGAAGGTGGAGCTCACCCACACCAACCGCGACTACTTGGGGGTGGTCCGGGCGGTGGGGCCGGACCCGGCGGCGGTGGACCAGGCCATCGAGACCTTCCGTGCCCGTACGCCGTGGGTGGTCGAGTGACCGCGCGGGACGGCGGCACGGGGCTCGCGGCCCGCGTGCTCGACGCCCTGCTGCGCGAGGACTTCGGCGGGCTGGCCTCCCGGGTGACCCGTTCCAAGAACGGCGTGCTGCTGGTGCTGCCCTCCGGTCGCCAGGTGCCCCTCGGGCCCGGCGGCCTGTTCCAGGACTTCGCGGTGCTGCCGGGCACGGCGCCGCCGCTGACGGAGGTGCTGTCGGCGGTCGCCGAGATCGCCGGGCCGGGCGGCGCGCGGCGGGCCGCCGCGTTCGCGCAGGAGTGCCGGGCGGCGTGGCGGGCGCGGGAGCTGCACGACACGTACCGGGACGGGGTGCTGACCCGGCTGCGCGCGGAAGGATCAGGCACGCTGATCGCCCGCGAGACGGTGGCGGCGTTCCTCGACCACCCGGTCCACCCCACCTCAAGGGCCAGACCCGGTCTGTCGGACGAGCAGCTCACGGCGTACGCCCCCGAGTTCGCGCCGCGCTTCACGCTGCGCTGGGCCGCCGTCCCCCGCGACCGGGTGGCCGCGCACGGCGAGGAGCCCGCCTGGTGGCCCGAGCCGGGCCTGTTCCCCGTGCACCCGCTGGCGCTCCCCGAGGTGCGCCGCGTCCCCGGCGTCGAGATCAGGGACACGCGGCCGGTCACCGTACGGCCCACGCTGTCGATGCGGACGGTCGAGGTGGCCCCGCGCGTCCATCTCAAGCTTCCCCTGCCCACCAGCACCCTCGGCGCGCGCAACCGCCGGTCGATCAAGCCGGGCACCCTGGCCGACGCCGCCAGGGCCGAGCTGCTGCTGCGTCAGGTGCTGGCCAGGGAACCCGGCCTGCCCGTGCTGGTCGCCGACGAGCAGACCTACGCCGACGGCGGGCACGAGTACCTGGGATGGATGGTGCGGCGCCTGCCCGAGGGCGAGATCGTGCCGGTCGCGGCCCTGCTCGCGCCGTCCCCCGGCCCCGGTCCCCGGGTGCTGGACGAGGTGGCCGCCCGGTACCGCGGCGGGGACGCCAGGGCGCTGCTCGCCGACTACCTGCGGGTGCTGCTCGGGTGGAACGTGCTGCTGTTCGTGCGGTACGGCATCGCGCTGGAGGCCCACCAGCAGAACCTCGCCCTGGTGTTCGGCCCAGGCGGCGGGCCGTCCCTGCTGGTCAAGGACAACGACGGGCTGCTGTGCTCGCCGGACCGGCTGGCCGGATCGGGCCTCGCGGCGCCGGAGTTCGCCGACCGGCGGCTGCTGACCGACGACCCGCACCGGCTCGCGGACGTGTTCGTGACGATCACGCTGCACCTGGCCGCCGCCGCGGTCGCGTTCGGCGCCGGGTACGGCGGGCTGGTCGCCGAGATCCTCGGGGCGGCGCTGGCCGAGCACGGCGACCACCCGATGGCCCGCCTGCTGCGGGCGCGCACCCTGGACGCGGCCCGGCTGGTCGGGAAGTCGATGGTGGGCGCCGGGACGCTGCTGGACCGCTCGCGGGTCGCCGCGGACGTCAACAAGCATTACGGCACCAGCGGCCCCAACTACCTGCGCCACCTGAACGGAGAGGCGGTCCGATGAGCGGCGTCGCGGTCGACCCCCCGGCGGAAATGGCCGGGACACCCGGCTCCGTGGACGAGGTCGTCCCGTCCTGCGCGGACGCCGAGGAGATCGCGGAGGGAGCGGCACTGGCCGCGCTGCTGCGCTGCTGCGTGCGGGAGGTCGCCGGGCCGCGTGGCCAGGTGTGGACGGCCGGGCCGTACCTGCTGCTGCGTCTCGCGGACGGCCTGATCCGCGTGCCCGCCTCCGGCGGCCCGGCCCTGCGCTTCGACGCCCCGCCCAGCCTGCGCGACCAGGGCACCTGGCGTCCCCTCACGCTCGAACGGCTCATCCGGCTGGTCCAGGCGCAGCTGGGCGGTCCGGAGGCGGGGAACGACGAGTTCGCCGGGCAGGTGCTCGGCAGCCGGGCGGTGGTGGCGGCCGTGGTGCGGCGGCGGGCGGTGACCGTGCCGCCGGAGGACGAGTGGCTGGCGTCCGAGCAGGCTCTGGTGTTCGGGCATCCGTTCCATCCCTCGCCGAAGGCGCGCGGCGGGCGGGGGTGGCTGCGGTACGCCCCCGAGGCGCACGCCAGGTTCCCGCTGCGGCTGCTCGGCGTGCGGGACGACCTGGTGGCGACCGGTGGCGACGCCGGGGCGCTGGACGGGCTCGGGGTCGCACCGCCGGGGTACACCCTGCTGCCTGTCCACCCCTGGCAGCTCGGCCTGCTCGGCGCGGAGCTGGCCGGGCCGCTGGCGGACGGACGGCTGGTGGACCTCGGGGAGACCGGCGAGCCCGCCGTGCCGACGTCCTCGGTGCGCACGGTGTACGAGCCGCAGACCGGCCGGTGCCTGAAGTTCAGCCTGGACGTGCGGATCACCAACTGCGTGCGCAAGAACGCGTGGTACGAGCTGGTCGCGTCCGCCGAGCTGAGCGGGCGCCTGGAACCGGTGTTCGCCGACCTCGCGCTGCGCTTTCCCGGCACCCGCTGGCTGCCCGAGCCGGGGTGGCGCTCGGCGTCGCTCGGCACGCGCCTGCTGGAAGGCCTCGGGGTGATCGTCCGCGCGTCCCCCTGGCAGGTCGCGGGGCCCGGCGTCACACCCGTCCTCGCCGGGGCCCTCGCCGCGCCCGGCCCGCTCACCGGGCTCGGCGCGCAGGGACGGATCGGGGCGGCGCTGCGGGCCGTGCGGGCGGACCCGGCGGCCTGGTGGGCGGCGTACGTGGACCGGGTCGCGCCGCCCGTGCTGGAGGCGTACTTCCGGCACGGTGTGGTGCTGGAGCCGCACCTGCAGAACGTGCTGATCGGGCTGGACTCCGGCGGCATGCCGGTGCGGGCGGTGTTCCGGGACCTGGAGGGCACCAAGCTCGTCGCCGGGCGGCACGACCTGTCCGCGCTGCCCGGCCTGGTCGCCAGGACGTCCACCTATGACCCCGCGCGCGGCTGGGACCGTGTGATCTACTGCCTCATGGTGAACCACCTGCCCGAGATCGCCGCCACCGTGGCCGAGACCGCCTGCGACGGCCCCGCCGCCCCGCGCGCCACCGCCGAGCTGCTGCGGGAACTGTGGGCGGTCGCGCGTTCCCGCCTCGCGCGGTACGCCGCCGGGCACCACCGGCCACGCCTCGCCGCCCTGCTGGCCGGCGCCCCGCTGCCCGCCAAGGCCAACCTCTCGGTCCGCTGGACCCGCTCCGCCGACCGCGACGCCTCCTACGTCCCGGTGGCGAGCCCGTTCACGGGGATGACGGCGTGACCACGCCCGGGGACGCCTCGCCCGAGCTCCGGGCCGCTCACATGGACCTCCCCGATCGGGTGCGGGAGCGGGCCGAGCGTCTCGGTGAGGCCCTGCCGGCCTACGTGTACGACCTGGCGGGGCTGGACGCGCACGCGGCGGCCGTGCGGCGGGCGTTGCCGGACGTCGAGCTGTACTACGCGGTGAAGGCCAACCCCGATCCCGCCCTGCTGCACACGCTCGCGCCGTACACCGACGGGTTCGAGGTGTCCTCCGGCGGTGAGGCCGCACACGTGGGTTCGGTGCTGCCCGGGGCGCGGATGGGGTTCGGCGGGCCGGGGAAGACCGACGCCGAGCTGGCGCTGCACGTGCACCGCATGCACGTCGAGAGCCCGGGGGAGCTGCGCCGCCTGATCGGCGTCGGCGGGCCGGTCGACGCGCTGCTGCGGGTCAACCTGGACGTCCCGGTGGAGGGCGCGTCGCTGACCATGGGCGGCGGCGCGACGCCGTTCGGCATGGACCCGGGCGGGGTCGCCGAGTGCCTGGGGCTGCTGCGCGGCCAGAACCGCGTCCGTTCGCGGGGCTTCCACGCCCACCTGGCCAGTGGCCTGGACGCCCCCGAGCTGCTGCGGCTGGCAAGCGCCGTGCTGGAGTTCGCCAGGGAGCACGGCGGCGGGGAGGTCAACGTCGGCGGCGGGATGGCCGTGTCGTACCGGCGGCCGGGCGAGAGGTTCGACTGGGACGCCTACGGCAAGGGGCTCGCGGCCCTGCGCGGGCCGGGCGAGACGCTGCGCGTGGAGCCGGGCCGCGCGCTCACCGCGTACTGCGGCTGGTATCTCACCCGGGTGCTGGACGTGAAGCGGGTGCACGGCGAGGTGTTCGCCGTGGTCACCGGCGGCACCCACCACCTGCGCACACCCGCCGCCAAGGGCCACGACCAGCCCTTCGCCGTGCTGCCCACCGGGGACGGCACGACCGGCGTGAGCGAGGAGCCGGTGACCGTGGTGGGCCAGCTCTGCACGCCCAAGGACGTGTTCGCCCGCCGGGCCGTCACCACGGTGCGGGTGGGCGACATCGTGGCGTTCGGCATGGCGGGGGCTTACGCCTGGACCATCTCCCACCACGACTTCCTGATGCACCCCCGGCCCGGTTTCCACTACCTCACCTGAGGACGGGGGCCGCTCACGCCGGTGAGCGGCCGCCTGCCTCAACCTCGGACCGGGCCGGGGCTGCTCGCGTCAGCGGGTGGCCGCCTCCGGCAGGCCGAGGGTCTCGGCGAGGCGGCCCACCATCAGGTCGCGGCCCTTGATCTCGGCGATGGTCTCGCCCTCGACGACGCCCTCCACACCCGGGAGCTGGCCCGCGCCGCGGCGCGGGCCGATCGGCACCGCGATGACCGGGGGCATCGGGACGTACGCCACCTGCTCGCCCTCGCCGGTGATGGCCGCGCGGATGTTGCCCGCGACGACCTCGGCCTGCATGCCGGCCCGCCCGGCCATCGGGCTGTCGCGCGCGACGATGTCACCGACCGCGAAGACGTTCTTCCCGCCGGTCACCCGCATCTCGGCCGTGACGTCGATGCGGTTCCCGGGGGTGCGGGCCGGCGCCAGGTCGCCCGTGAGGTAGCCGGTCACGGGCGTGACGCCGTAGCAGCGGAACCAGATGTCGGCGGTGAACTCACCGCCGTCCTTGGTGGCGACGCCGAAGGTCTTGGCCGTGCCGGGCTCCACCGGCGGCTCCTCGCTCAGCTGTCCTCCGAACAGGAGCTCGACGCCCAGCTCGTCCAGGTGGCGGCGCAGCGCGACGCGCAGCTCGGGCATGAACGGGCCGGGGAGGATGTCGTCGCCGAGCTCGGCGATGGTGACCTTTTTGTCCGGCCAGACCTCCTTGATCTCACCGGCCAGCTCGATGCCGACCGGGCCCGAGCCGAGCAGCAGCACCCGGTCGGCGGTGGCGAGGGCCTCGTGCGAGATGCGGTACAGCTCGTGGGCGGCCTCGGTGTCGAAGACGCCGGCCTTGCCGGGGAAGGGATAGCGCGAGCCGGTCGCCAGCACGATGTAGTCGGCGGCGATCTCCTGGCCGGAGCCGAGGACGACGCGCCCGCTCTCGACGGCGACGGCGTGGTCGCGGACCACCCGGCCGTGGGTCAGCAGGTTGTCGTACGGCAGGTAGACCTTGGTCAGCCAGGACGGGTCCACCAGGGCACGCAGGCCCGCGATGCTGTGCTCGAAGGATTCCTTGGGCTCGACGAGCACGACGTCTGCCACGTCGTCGAGCTTCTTGGCGACGGCGACGCCGCCGTACCCGCCGCCGATCACCGCCACTGTGGGCCTGCGCGGCGGCATGGAGTTGCTCATAACGGTCCCCGATCTGGGTCGGTCTATTGGTTGGGGTTCGACGGGCCGGGTCAGAACGGCCAGCTGTGCCAGCCGCGCAGCGTGGGGCCGATCGCCTCTTCCTCGAAGTCGAGGTGGGTGAGGAGGTGGGTGCGCAGGTCGGTCAGCGCCCCGACGAGGTCGTGCCGGGTCGTGGCGGAGGAGTCGCCCGCCTCGCTCAGGTGGTCGGCCAGCGTTTCGATCCGGGTGAGGAGGTCCGCCACCTCGCGGTGGTCGGACTCCAGCCTGTCGACGGTCGCCGACAGCGCCGGGTCGGCGCGGCGCAGCGCGGGGAACAGGGTGCTGCTCTCCAGGCTGTGATGGAGGTGGACCACATGGCAGTAGCGCAGGCAGTTGACCTTGAGCTGCCAGAGCGGGCCGTTGGTCTGGAGTGACCGCACGGCGGCGCCGATGTCGTGAACGGGGGCACCCTCGTCGACCTGCTGGGCGAGCTGGTGCACGAACCGCAGGTCCCTGCGGATCATGTCGTGGATCCACTTCAGCTCGGCCACCAGATGTTCGCCGGGAGCCTCGCTCACATGCCCGGTTTCCGTCATACCGTGGAGGCTAGCATATCGTTGAGAGGCGTCAATCATTTGGTGATACAGGTGATTGAAGAGCATCGGCCATTGAAGCCTGTTGGTGATTGGGAGCGTGTTATGGTATGAGCATGGTGGCCGGATACACGCAGACCCCGAGGACCCTCGATCGGCTCGGGCTGCTCCTGGCGCATCACGGCGCGCACACCAACGCGCGGATCCGCCAGGCACTCACCGCCACCGGGCTCCCGCTACGGCACGCCGTGGCGCTCATGCACCTCTCCGAGGGCCCGATGGGCCAGCAGGCGCTCATCGAGACGCTGGCCGTGGACCCGAGTGTGCTGGTCTCCATCCTCAACGACCTGGAACGCGACGGGCTCGCCGTGCGGCGCCGCGACCCCGCCGACCGCCGCCGCCACATCGTCGAGGTCACCCCGCTGGGCTGCACGACGATGGCCGAGGTGGACCTCGCGTTCTCGGTCGTCGAGAGCGAGATCTTCGCCGGCCTCGACAGCGACGACCTCGCCGCCCTGCGCCGCATCCTCGACCGCATGAAAGAGGGCACGGACGCCGCTCCCTGCACGGCCGCGGACTGACGCCGGCCTCAGGCAGCCCCGCCGCGTCACCCCTCGGGGGCGATCCCGGCGCTCCGAACACCCTCGCCGCGCTCACCAATCGGTGGAAGCCGGCCCGCTCGTGCTCGGCATCCCACCAGAATTCCCTTCAGGAATCCTCCGCGCCCCATCCCGGCGGGGGGAACCGCCGCGTTGGCCCTGTCCACCACCTCTGAACCGGCGGCCGCCGCCACCCGTAGACCAAGTAGGTGCCGCCGACCCCCCGCGACCGGCACCACCCGACCACCCACGAAAGGGCTCTCGGTTTGCCGTTCTTCACGGGCTTTCGCCGGCCGCCATCCACAGGAGGAGCCACCCCGGAGGACGACGCGGCGGCGACCGGCCCCATGGAACCCGCCGGAGCCGCACGCCGCCCCAGAGGATGGCGCGCCGTGGCGAACCCGCTGGTCACCGTCCTGGCCTTCCTCCTGCTGGCGTTCGCCCTGGTCGCGCCGAACCAGCTCGACCTGCTCACGCCGGGAGCGTTCCTGCGCATCCCCGTGGAGGGGCTCCTCGGCGCCGTCCTCGTCCTGGTCCTGCCCGGCCGGGCGCGCCGGGTGGCGGCGGTGCTCGCGGGGGTGGTCCTCGGCCTGCTGGCGATCCTCAAGGTCTTCGACATGGGCTTCTTCACCGTCCTGGACCGCCCGTTCGACCCGCTGCACGACTGGAGCTTCGTCGACGCCGCCGTGGAGTTCCTGAACGGCTCCGTCGGCCACGCGGGCGCGATCGGCGCCATGGCCGCCGCCGCCCTGCTCGCCGTCGCCGTCCTGGCCGGCATGACCTTCTCGGCCCTGCGCCTGAGCCGTGTCGTCGCCCGCCACGGCACCGCGGCCACCGGCACCGCCGCCGTCCTCGGCGCCGCCTGGGTCGTCTGCACCCTGCTCGGCGCGCAGATCGTCCCCGGGGTCCCGGTCGCGGCCCTCGCCAGCGGGCGCCTGCTCCAGATCCCCGCGAGCCTGCGGGACCAGAAGAACTTCGCCGCCGAACTCGCCGTCGACCCCTTCCGCGACGCCCCCGCCGACAAGCTGCTCACCGCCCTGCGCGGCAAGGACGTCGTCCTCGCCTTCGTGGAGAGCTACGGCCGCTCCGCCGTCGCCGACCCCCGCTACGCCCCGAAGGTCGGCGCCGTCCTTTCCGAGGGAACCCGCCGCCTGTCCGCCGCGGGCTTCTCCTCCCGCAGCGCCTTCCTCACCTCCCCCACCGCCGGCGGCGGCAGCTGGCTCGCCCACAGCACCTTGCTGTCCGGCCTGTGGGTCGACAACCAGCAGCGCTACGAGAACCTCGTCAAGACCGGCCGCCTCACCCTCAACCGCGCCTTCCAGCGCGCCGACTGGCGCACCGTGGGAGTGATGCCCGGCGTGACCCGAGCCTGGCCCGAAGGAAAGTTCTTCGGCTACGACCAGGTCTACTCCGCCGAGAACCTCGGCTACCGGGGCCCCCGCTTCAACTGGGGCACCATGCCCGACCAGTACACCCTGAACACCTTCCAGCGCACCGAGCGGACCAAGAAGACCCGCTCCCCCGTGATGGCCGAGATCCCCCTGGTCTCCAGCCACGCCCCCTGGGCCCCCGTCCCCACCCTCGCCGACTGGTCCACCGTCGGCGACGGCTCGGACTTCAAGGCCACCGGCGACTCCCCCGACGTCGTCTGGCGCGACCCCGACCGCGTCCGCAACGAGTACCGCCGCTCCATCGAGTACTCCCTGAACACCCTGATCTCCTACGTGGAGACCTACGGCGACGACGACCTGGTGGTCATCTTCCTGGGCGACCACCAGCCGGCCCCCATAATCACCGGCCCCAACGCCTCCCGCGACGTCCCCATCACGATCATCGCCCACGACCCCGCCGTCATCCACCAGATCACCGACTGGCACTGGCAGCCCGGCATGACCCCCGGCCCCCAGGCCCCCGTCTGGAAAATGAACACCTTCCGCGACCACTTCCTGACCACCTTCAGCCCCGACCTCCACCCCACCCACCTGAAGGCCCACGCGGCCCCGTGACCGCAGGCCTCATCGCGAATCGCCGTGTGACGCGATGGCCGACGGGTAAGATACGACTGCCGCCCCCTGCTAGGGGGAGAGGAAGTGAGCCCGGGTTTACTGCCGGAATTGACAGGACCCCGGGCTTTGCGCTTTCCCCAGGCTGTCCGCTTCACGCGCAGCCGAGCCGGTCGATGACCAGACCGTCGCTAAGGATCTCCAGCAACTCTCCGTGCCCGGTCACCCCGCTCGCGACGACACCGGCGATGATGTCCGGCAGCCAGAGGAGTGCTTCCTTCCGGGGATCCCCCCAGGCCACATGAAGATCGTTCGCCAGCATCCGCCGCGCCCGCAGAGCGTTCACCATGTCCAGATCCTCTTTGTTTCCGGCCGCCCCACGACTTTCCATGATCACGCGATGGACGTCCCGACGGCCGAGCCGCCAGTAAAGCCTCTCCATGCATTTGCGGCGGGCCCGCTTCTGTTTGGATGCCGGCATTTCCGTACCCACGACCGCGATCGTGTCGAGCGACAGGTCGGTGAGGGCGTACGCGATCTCCAGTCGTCGCTTCGGTCCTTCGTCTCGCCAGTGCAGGCGTGGTTGCCTGCCCATCAGCAGTCCCTGAAGCGCCGCGCGGTATGGGGCGGCAGACCGGTCGGGAACCAGAACGGCGGCCAGTACGTAGATTCCGGCTTCTGGACGCATGGACTCGTCGAGATACGCACATGACCCGGAGTTCACGCTCAGTCACGTTAAGCCATCGAAACCGTTGCGTGGGCGGGATTCAACGATGGTGCGGCCCAGGCGCCGCGGTCGGTGTCGCGCCGGTCCTCGATCAGGTGTCGGGGATGAGGGGGACGGATTCGATCAGGTGGGTCAGGGATTGGGCGTCCAGGAGGTCTACGGGGCGGATGGTTTCGTTGGTTCGGACGTAGTGGAAGGCGGCGCTTACCTTGGAGAGGGGGACGGCGGCTAGGTGGGACCAGGCGAGGCGGTACGCGGCTAGTTGGATTGAGGCGGTTTGGGCTGACTTGCCCTTGGGGCGGTGGCCGGTTTTCCAGTCGACTACCACGTAGCCGTCTTCTTCTTTGAAGACGGCGTCCATGCGGCCTCGGATCAGGCGGTCGGCGATCATGGTTTCGAAGGGGATCTCCAGGTCGAGGGGGCGTTTGGTGGCCCAGGGGCTTTCCTCGAAGCGGGTCTGGAGTTCGGTCAGTTCGGTGTCGGCGTCGGTGAGGTCGTCGGAGGCGCCGGGGAGGGACAGGTCGTCGATCAGGCGTTGTTGTTGCCAGCGGCCTTCCAGCCAGCGGTGGAAGGCGGTGCCGCGGCGGGCGAGGGGGGCGGGGCGGTGCGGGAGGGGGCGGCGGATCTGGCGGGCCAGGGCGGCGGGGTCGGCGGCCAGGGTGACCAGGGACGAGACGGTCAGGCGGGCGGGGAGTTCCACGGTGGTGCGGCCTTGGCGGTGGTACTGGTCGCGTTCGCGGAGGAGCAGCTCGGTGTCGCGGGCCCAGGCGCGGACGCGGTCGCGTTCCCAGTCCTTCAGGGGGGGCTGGTCGTCCGGGGCGGTGGCGGTGCCGTCGATGGCGTCCAGGACGAAGTCGGCGCCGCCGCGTATGGCCTCGTAGCGCTCCCCGGCGGGGGCGGCGGGCCACTGCGCGGTGGCGGGCTCGACGAGGAGGGGGTTCACGTCGCCCTCTTCGAGGTCGGGTGCCCAGTGGGCGATCTGGCCCGAGGTCTCGCTGATCTCCAGCAGGAACTCCGACGGCTCCAGCGGACGGGCGGCGGTTCCCCAGCGATAGCCGGAGGCGATCAGCAGGTAGTGCGCCCGGGTGACCGCCACGTACGCCAGGCGCCGTTCCTCCAGCAGGTCGCGGTCCCGGCAGAGCTCCTCGAACTCGGCGAGGTCGTCCTTCTCCAGCCCGGCGAGCCGCGGCAGGTCGGCGTGGTCGCCGCGCAGGGAGTACGGCAGTTTGCGGGGGTTCTCGGTCCAGCGGGAGTTGGTCATGGGGGTGGCGGGGAACATGCTGCCCCTGGCCAGGCCGCCCTTCTGGGTGGTCACCTGGGACAGGCCGGGGATGACGACCACCGGCCACTCCAGGCCCTTGGAGGCGTGCACGGTCATCAGCTTCACGCTGTTGGTCTCGCCGACCCGCCCGGCCTCCAGCCCGAACTCCTCGCTCTCCGCGGCCTGCAGGTAGGCGATGAACGCCCCGAGGGTGGGGTCCTCGGCGTCGCCCGCGAAACGGGAGGCCGCGTCCAGGAAGGCGTCCAGGTCGGCGCGGGCGGTCAGCGGGCCGCCGCCGCGGGCGGCGACCTCGACGTCCAGGCCGGTGCGCCGTTCGATCTCGGTGATCAGGTCGGGCAGCGGCTGGCCCGTGTGGGCCCGCAGCACGCGCAGCTCCTGGGCCATGCGGGGCAGCCGGGTGCGGGCCTTCGGGGAGAAGCGCTCCAGCAGCTCGGGACGGTCCGGCAGCTCGTCGAGGGCGTCGATGAGGCTGCCGCGTTCCTGCGCCATGTCGGCGACGACCTGTTCCAGGGGGTCCTCGGGGCCTGAGCCGCCGCGGTCGGCCACGGTCAGCTCGCGGGCGAGGTCGCCGAGGGCCTTGAGGTCGGCGGGGCCGATGCGCCAGCGCGGCCCGGCGAGCAGGCGGACCAGCGCGTCCCCGGCCGTCGGGTCGTACACCACGCGCAGGGTGGCCACCAGGTCGGCGACCTCGGGCACGGTGAGCAGGCCGCCGAGGCCGACCACCTCGACCGGGATCCCCCTCGCCGCCAGCGCCCGCCGCAGCACGGGGAACTGGGCCCGTTTGCGGGCCAGGATCGCGACGTCCTGCGGCTGGATCGCGGTCACGCCGCCCCAGACGCCGGTCCTGACCTTGTCGCGCAGCCGGTCGCGTTCCCCCTCGCCCCACGGCAGGCCGTCGGGGGCGAACTCGCGGCCCAGCATGCGGGCGACGCCCTCGGCGATCCACTCGGCCTCGTCCTCGGCGGTCTCGTGGAAGGCCGCCACCACGCGGCCCCGGCCGGTGCGGTTGTCGCCGGGCACCAGCACCGGCACCTCGCGGGCCTGCTCGCGCAGCGGCGCCTGCACGCGGGCGGCGACCTCCAGCACGCCCTCGCCGTTGCGGAAGCTGACCGCGAGCCTGCGTACGGCGGCGGGCTCGCCGGACGCCTTGGGGAAGTCGGTGGCGAAGCGGCTCAGGTTGCCCGAGGACGCGCCGCGCCAGCCGTAGATGGACTGGCAGGGGTCGCCTACGGCGGTCACCGGGTGGCCGTCGCCGAACAAGGCCCGCAGCAGGACGAGCTGGGCGTGGCTGGTGTCCTGGTACTCGTCGAGCAGCACGACGGAGAACCGGCCGCGCTCTATGGCGCCGACCTCCGGGTGGCGGTCGGCGATCCGCGCGGCGAGGGCCATCTGGTCGCCGTAGTCGATGACCTCGCGACGGCGTTTGAGCCCTTCGTACTCCTTGACCAGCGGGAGCAGCTGCTCGCGGATCTCCTGGGTGCGGACGGGCCTGCCCTGGGCGAGGGTGGGGCGGGCGGTCAGGCCGTCGAACCGCTGCGCGAGCCACCGGCCGACCTCGCGCACCTCCTCGGGGGTGCGCAGGTGCTCGGCCAGCTCACCGGCCAGCTCCAGGACGGCGGCCGTCACCGAGGGCGGCGCCAGGTCGACGCGGTCCATCGGCCCGTCGTACCCGCCGACGATCCGGGAGGCCATCTGCCAGGCCACGGCCGGGCTGACCAGGCGCATGGTCGGCTCCATCGCCTCGCGCACCGCGTGGTCGGTGACCAGCCGCGCGGCGTACGCGTGGTAGGTGGACACGGAGGGCTCGGCCTCCAGCAGCTCCGCCGGCGCCCGGTCGGTCTCGGCGAGCTGGGTGAGCCGCTTGCGCACCCGCGCGGCCAGCTCGGCGGCGGCCTTGCGGGTGAACGTCAGCCCGAGCACCCGCTCCGGCCGCACCAGCCCGTTGGCGACGAGCCACACCACCCGCCCCGCCATGGTCTCGCTCTTCCCCGACCCCGCCCCGGCCACGACGACCATGGGCTCCAGCGGCGCCTCGATCACCTCCGCCTGCTCCGGGGTGGGCGCCGGTATCTTGAGCAGCTCCGCCAGCTCATCGGCCCCTATGAGCGCGGGCCGCGCGCTGTTGCTCGGCGAAACCTCCTCGTCCCCGGCCTCCGTCGGGCCTAGCAAAGCCCGCTCCCCGCCGTACGACGGCGCCGGCCTCGCCGTGCCGGGTGCTCGACGATGCGGTGCGGTGTCGCGGTAGGGGAGGCGGTCAGCACACCTGGCCTCCGGATTCGTTCACCGGGCAGCTGACCCTGGCGACGCAGGTGCGGCAGCCGTCGTTCACCTGGGCCACGAAGACGCCGGCGGCCATGCCGGTGGCCACGGTCTCGACCATCTCTTCGGCCCACTGGGGCTCGGGGTCGTCGGACAGCGCCTGCTGGCGTTGTTCGCGGGGGTCCTTGCCCGCGGCCTTGCCCACCTGGACCAGCGCGGCGCCGCCCGGCTCGGTCAGGCCGTGGCGTTCGAAGGCCCCCAGCAGGGTGGCCAGCTGGTAGACGCCCAGCTGGGGGTGGCGGTCCAGGTCGGCGTCGGAGGGCTTGGTGGTGCCGGTCTTGATGTCGATGATCACGGCGCGGCCTTCGCCGTCGCGTTCCACGCGGTCCACCCGGCCGCGGATCTGGACGCCCTCCGACAGGACGGCGGTGAAGGACTCCTCCACGCCGACCAGTTCCCGGGGGTTGTTCTCGTGCCAGGTCAGGAAGCGGCCCACCATCTGCTCGGCGACGACCCGCTGTTTGCGGTTGAACCACACGCCGCCGAAGTCGAGCTCGTCCCAGACCTCGTCGAGCCGCTTGCCGAGCTCGTCGGCGGCCCGGCCGGCGGTGGCGAGTGCCGCGAGGGCGTGGATGACGCTGCCCAGGCTGCGGGACATGTCGGTGCCAGACGCCCCGACGGCGGTCTCCAGCAGCCAGCGCAGGCCGCACTTGCTGAAGTTCTCCACCGCCGAGGGCGACACCCGCACGATGTTCTCCGGCCAGCTCAGCGGCCGGTCGTCGGACAGGGTGGTGAGGGCGTACCACTCGTCGGGGTGCGCGCCGGGCACGCCGGCCCGGGCGAGGCGGGCCAGGTGGCCGGCCGCCGCCCTGCGCACCGGCTCGGGGCGGGTGCCGTCGCACACGGCGGCCCGCAGGTCGGCCACCAGGGCGGACATGCTGAGCCACCGGGCACGCTCGTCGATCGCGGCCTCCTCGACGGCGCCGGGCAGCAGCTCGCCCAGGAACCGCGACGGCCGTTCGTCGGTGTCCTCGCCGCCGACCGCGGTGACCACCAGGCGCCGTCCGGCCCGGGTGGCGGCGACGTAGAACAGGCGCCGCTCCTCGGCCAGGAGCTTGGAGGCGAGCGACGCGGCGGCGGCGTCGGTGGCGTCGGGCACCGAGCCGTGCGCCACCTCGACGAGTTCGTCGATGCCGAGCAGCGAGCCGCGCAGCCGCAGGTCGGGCCACACCCCCTCCTGCACGCCGGCGACCACGACCACCTCCCACTCCAGCCCCTTGGACCGGTGGGCGGTCAGGACGCGCACGGCCTCGGCGTCCGGGGCGTGCGCGGCCAGGGTGTTCGCGGCGATCTCCTGGGACGCCAGGTCGTCCAGGAAGACGCCGGGCCCGGCGTGCGGGAGGCGGTCCACGAAGCGGGCCGCCTCGTCGAACAGCGTCACCACGGCGTCGAGGTCGCGGTCGGCCTGCGCCCCCCGGTGGCCGCCCGCCACGCTGGCGTCGGTCCACCGGTCGGCCAGCCCGGACGCCTGCCAGATCTCCCACAGCACCTCTTCCGGGGAGTCGCCCCGGCGCAGGGACTCGCGGGCCACGCCGATGAGCTTGGCGACCCGCTCGGCGGGCACCGCGATGTGCGGCTCGACGGGGACCAGCTCACGGACGTCGCGGACGGCGGCCACCAGCAGCTCGTCGGACGTGCGGGCGGGCAGCGGCAGCGTGCCGTCGTCGGCCGCCGCGGCCTCCAGCTCGGCGGCGCGCAGCGCCCGGCGCAGCCGCCGCACCCCGATGGTGTCGGTGCCGCCGACGGCGCCGGTGAGCAGTTCCTCGGCCGTGACGACGTCCAGGGTGGACGGGCGCAGCGCCACGCGCAGCACGGTGATCAGCGGCCGGACGCCGGGCTCCTGGCTCAGCGGCACCTCGTCGCCGTTGACGATGACCGGCACGCCCGCGGTGATCAGGGCACGGCGCAGCATCGGCACCTGGCGCTCGGCCGAGCGCACCAGGACGGCCATGCGCGACCAGGGCACGCCTTCGAGCAGGTGGGCCCGCCGCAGCGTGTCCGCCACCACGGCGGCCTCCTGCGTCTCGCTGTCGGCCAGCAGCACCCGCACCTCACCGGGATCGGCGTCCGGCACGGCCACGAGCCCCCGGTGGTTCTCCCCGCTGAAACGCCCGGAACCGCCGGCCCCGTTCGCGCCACCGGCACGACCCACGCCGCCGGAGGGGCCCGCGCCACCGGTCCCGTTCGTCCCCGCGGGCCCTTCCGTGCCGCCCGGAGTGCCCGTACCGGTCTCGGTGCCCGGGGTCGCCCAGTCGAGCAACGGCCAGTCGGGCTCGCCGAGGACGCCGGCACCGGCCGTGCCCGCCGGTTCGGGGGTGGCGGACGGCATGGGCGGGACGGGGAGGCGGGCGGCGACGCGGCGGGAGGCGGTGAGCAGGTCGGGGCCGCTGCGGCGGCAGACGCGCAGGGCGATGACGGGGGCCTCGCCGCCGCCGGCGGTGCGGAAACGGCGGGGGAAGTCGAGGATGCCGCGCACGTCGGCGCCGCGGAAGCCGTAGATCGACTGGTCGGGGTCGCCGACCGCGACCAGGTCGCGGCCGTCGCCGGCGAGGTGGCGCAGCATGGCCTCCTGCGCCGGGTCGGTGTCCTGGTACTCGTCCACGAACACCACGTCGTACGCCGCGCGCTCGCGCCGCCGCACCTCGCTCCCGGCGAGCAGGCTCGCGGCGGCGCGGATCAGCTCGGCGTAGTCGAGGGTCGGGGTGGGGTCCAGGTCGAACCGGTCGGCGTAGCGGTGGGCGAAGTGCCCCGCCGCCACCCAGTCGAGCCTGCCGTGCTGCCGGCCGAGTGCTTCGAGGTCGTCGCCGTCCAGCCCGCGTTCGGCGGCCCTCGCCAGCAGGTCGCGCAGCTCCTCGGCGAACGCCCGGGTCTTCAGCGGCTCGCGCATGGGGGACGGCCAGTGGGGCGCGCCGTCCTCAAGCTCGCCGTGCAGCAGGCGCCGGATCTCCAGCAGCTGCTCGGGGCCGGTCAGCAGGCGCGGCGGCTGCTCGCCCGCGAGCACGGCCTCGCGGCGCAGCAGCGCGTAGGCGTACGCGTGGAAGGTGAGCGCGAGGGGCGTTCTCGTGGTGCGCCGCATGCGGCCGGTGATACGCTCGCGCAACTCCTGAGCCGCCTTGCGGCTGAAGGTGAGCACGAGCACCCGCTCGGGGTCGGCGCCGCGCCGCTCCACGCGGTCGACGACGCTCTCGACGATCGTGGTGGTCTTGCCGGTGCCGGGGCCCGCCAGCACGAGCAGCGGCCCGCCCTCATGGGCCACCACCGCCCGCTGGTGCTCGTCCAGCGCGGGAGGCGACGTGCGCCTCTCAACTCCCCGCCGCACCAGCCGGTAGGTCTGACCACTCACAGCACGCTATTCCACCAGACCACACCCGAAGATCGTGCCGACTCGACCGGTCCGGCGCGTCACGAGTCTCCCTCCGAGGCCGTTTCCGGATGCTTTGGACCTCAGGGGCGCGCCTCTTTTGGACCTGTCTCGGCTCGGCCCGGCGCTGTCAGCATGCCTACTGACGAGCGGAAACAGCGGAGGGGACGACGGTGGGCGCACGAGCGGCGGGTCGGGCGGGCGGGGTCGTGGTGAGCACGCCGGGAGAAGTGGAAGTCACATCGGCGGCCGGGGTGTCCGGACGGGCGCGCGGGGTGCCGGAGGGGGTGCGCGGGGCGCTCGGGGCGGGCACGGCGATGTTCCTGATGGGCACCCTGCCCGCGGTGTCGCTGGTGCTGCACGAGTACCCGGTGTACGGCGGGCAGGCGCTCCGGTACGCGGGGGCGGCGGTGCTGCTGCTGGCGTTCATGCGGGCCCGCGGGATCGCCCACCTGCGGCTGAGCGCGCGGGAGCTGGGGCTGATCGCGCTGCTGGCCGCCACCGGGCTCGCGGCGTTCAACGTCTTCGTCATCGAGTCGACCCGGTACGCCGACCCGACCACCGCGGGCACCGTCGTGGCGACCGTGCCCATCGTGCTCGCCCTGCTCGGCCCGCTCCTGGCCCGGCGGCGGCCCACCCCGCACATCGTGGCGGCGGCCGTCCTGGTGGCGGGCGGCGCGGCCGTGGTCACCGGCCTCGGCGGCGGCTCCGCGCTCGGGATGCTGCTCGCGGCGGGGGCGCTGGCCTGCGAGGTGGGGTTCTCGCTGCTGGCCGTGCCGCTGCTGCCCCGGCTCGGCGCGATCCGCGTGTCGGCGTACACGACGGCGGCGGCGGTGCCGATCCTGCTGGCCGCCGGGCTGGTGGCCGACGGCGGCGGCGTGCTGCGCGTGCCGGACGCCGTGGAGGCGACCGCGCTGATCTACCAGGCGGTGGTGGTGACGGCGTTCGCGTTCTTCTGCTGGTACGACGCGCTGCCCCGCCTCGGCCCCGAGCGCGCCGGCCTGTTCTCCGGCTTCCTGCCGGTCGGTACGATCCTGTGCGGCCTGGCGCTCGGCCTCGGCGGCCCCACCTGGCCGGACCTCGCCGGCACGGCCCTGGTCGTGGCGGGCCTGCTGCTCGGTCTGCGCCGCGGCACGCGGTCAGCCGGCCGCGGCGCGCCGTGAAGGCTCAGCCGAGGGCGACCATCACCGGGGCGAACAGGTGGTGCCGGTCGCCCGGGAGGGAGCCGCCGTGCACCATGAGCGCCGTGGAGAACGCCGGGATCAGGCCCCTGCGCTGGGCCCAGGCGGTCAGTTCGGTGTGGCGCGCGTCCAGGTCCAGCCGGACGGGGCCGTGCAGGCCGGAGGCCAGTTCGGCGATCAGCGCGACGGCCGCGGGGGTGCTGTCGGCGAGGATCGGGCCGAGCACGTGGTTCTCGACGTTGCGCCAGACGGCGCCGAAGCCGGTGATCCGCCCGCCGCGCTCCACCACCCGGGTCCGCGCCGCGAAGCCGGGCAGCCGTCTCATCAGGTGATCGCGGGGCGCGCCGCTGGTCCGCGTGTCCAGCCGCATGATGCCGGGAAGGTCGGCCTCGCTCGCCGGCCGCAGCCCCTCCAGCTTGACATCGTCCGGCACCGGCGTCAGGTGCCCGGTGTGCGAGACGACCTGGCCGACCGTGGTGAACCCCACCCGTTCGTACACCGGCCGCCCGTAGGGAGTGGCGGTGAGGAAGAGGGTCGCCCCGGCGGCCCGCTCGATGACGTGCAGCATCAGCCGCCGTCCGAGCCCCTTGCGGCCGTGGCGGGTGGCCACCAGCACCATGCTGACCGCGGCGAGACCGGGCCCGTACCGGGCGAGCACCACCGTGCCCGCGAGGCCACCCGAGGGGTCGTCCACCCCGTAGACCTCACCGATCTCGAACAGCAGCCGCCACTTGGCCTCTTCCGGCAGCCACCGGCGGTCGATGGCCAGCATCAGGCACTCGCGCAGATCTTCCGGCCCGAGCCGCCGGACCGGCAGATCCGTGACGCTCACTTCGCCCACAGGCGTGGAAACCACGTACACCCCCCCGCTGACGTCCCCGGGCCGAGTCGGCCCCGTCCACGTCCCGCATCATCAACCACATTTACCGATATATCCAATGGATTTCGGTGTCGGTGAACACCGGAGGCCGCCCCGGCGGGGATCAGCGACCGGCGGTGTCGGTGAAGACGTGGTCCACGAGGCGCGCGGTGGCCTTCCCGTCGTCGCGCGGCGTGTAGGTGCGGACGAAGGACTCGTAGCGGTCGGCGTAGTCGCCGGACAGCGCGTCGATGAGGCGCACCGCCTCGATCACGTCCCCGGCGTCGGACAGCACCGGCCCGGGCGCCTGGGTCCGCAGGTCGAGGTACATCCCCCGGGCGTTGCGGTAGCGCTCGGCGTCGTAGCCGAAGAACACCATGGGACGGCGGGTCACCGCGAAGTCGAACATCACCGAGGAGTAGTCGGTGACCAGCACGTCCGCGATCAGCAGCAGATCGGCCATGTCGGGATACGTGGTGACGTCGATGGCGAACACCGACTCGCGCGCCATCGGCCCCGGCCGCACCACCGACGCGGGCCCCGGCACCGTCAGCCCGGCCGCCACCGGGGCGGCCTGCATCATGTGGCCGCGCACCAGCAGCACGTGGTCGCGCCCGAGCACCCGCCGGGCCTCGGCGAGGTCCAGCTTCACCGAGGAGTTGCGGCGGTCGTAGTCGCGCCAGGTGGGGGCGTACAGCACCACGCGCTTGCCCGCGGGCACGCCGAGGGCGCGCCGCACGGCCGTGGCGAGGTCGGCGCGTTCGCGGTGGGCGAGCACGTCGTTGCGGGGGTACCCCGACTCAAGGATCTCCCCGCCGTACCCGAAGGCCCGGCACAGCACCTCGGACGCCCACGGGCTCTGCGTCACCAGCAGGTCCCAGTTGGCCACCTCGGCTGCCTGCCGGTACCACGCGGGCGGTCGCGGGTCGCGGGACATGTGCCGCTGGTCGCCGCCGACCTTCTTCAGCGGCGAGCCGTGCCACATCTGCACGCAGATCTGGTCCTCGCGGGCGCGGAACCACTGCGGCAGCAGGGTGTTGGTGATGATGTGGCGGGACCGGGCCATCGCGGTGTAGTGCTCGCGGCTGCCCTCGCGCACCACCGTGGGCACGATGCCGGAGCCGAGGCCGAGCGCGGCGGCGTCCGGCGGGACGAACGCGCCGTCCCGCACCACCCAGATGTGCTCGCGGTCGTCGCCGCGCCGCAGCCGCTCCTCGTAGACCGCGCGGGCGCTGTCGGAGTAGGACCGGCCGTCGAAGGAGACGTACACCGTCGCGTCCCGTAGCGCCTCGCGCCGCTGCGCGGGGTAGTGCACCCGGCGCATCGACCAAAGGCCGCCGGCGCCCTTCTCGTCGTCGGGGCGCTCCTCGGCGGCGACCAGCACCGGTACGTCGAACCTGGTGGCCACCAGGCGGTACGACCGGCCGTCCACGACGCGGGGGTCCTCGTCCAGGGCGGCGAGCAGCTCGTGACCGACCCGCAGCGGCGCGGTGGTGCCCTTGCCGCCCGCCAGCGACAGGCTCCAGGTGCCGGACGCCAGCGGCACCGCGCCGCCGAAGCGGTACATGGCGCCCGGTGACAGCCGCACCGTGAACTCGGGGCCCGACCGCTTGACCGGCACGCGGTAGGTCTGGCCGGTGCGCTGGCGCAGCACCAGCTCGCGCTGGCCGGGGTCGGTGTCGGGATAGGAACCGGCCAGGCTCAGCGAGCCGTCCTCCTCCCACACGGCGGAGGTGATCACCGGCCACACCCGGTGCGCCGACAGCACCAGCCGGTCGCGCCGGTCGCGCAGCACGGTGACCTCGCTGCGGCCGATCGGCACATGGATCTCGGCGGCGTCCTCCATCAGCACCGGCGCCGCGGGGTCGCCCTTGGGCTCGATCCACAGGCGCCGCGCGTCCCGTTCCTTCAGCAACGCGGTGACGGCGAGCTGGACGGTGAACCGCGTGCCGCCCTCCACCGGGGTGAAGTCCGCGGCCATGCGGTGCCCGCCGAGCCGCGCCCGCCCCTTGGTCGCCTTGGCGCCGGGCAGCAGGCCTTCCAGCTCGACCTGGTCGCCCACGTGGCGCACGGCCGTCAGCGCGGCCCTGGTCGGCTGGAGCACGATCTGGAAGACGCGGTCGGAGGTCCACGTGGGCCGCATCCAGAGCCCCGGCCTGACCCGCAGGCCCTCCGGGCGCTCGGTGCGGCCGATCACCGGGCCGCGCACCGCGCCGGTGGCCCGCGCGCCCCGGCTCCAGATCACGATGTCGGCGTGCCACGTGGTGGTGTCGCGGACCACGGGACGGCCGCGCACCAGCCGCTTGACGCCGTGCCCGAAGGCGCGCAGGCCCGCGCGCCAGCGCAGCGACCACGGCCGGACCTCGGCGACGAACCCGGCCCAGTCGTAGTTGCAGCCCGGCTCGGCGGCCTCGTGGGTGGCCTCGGGACGGTGGACGCGCCGGGTGCGCACGGAGATCGGCGGCACCCAGCGGGGGCCCCGCAGCACCACGGTGGCGCGGTTGAGCCTGCGGCTGCGCACCGACAGCCCGACGAGATAGGCGTGCCCGCTGAGGACCAGCCGCCCGTCCCGCCAGGAGACGTCGGAGACCTCGGTGACCGGCACCAGGTCGGAGCGGCGCAGCCGGAACAGCTCGGGCGGCGCGTCGACCGGGAGGTCGGCGTACCAGGCGAGGCCGCGGCGCACCCGCTTGGACGGCTCGGAGGCGGCGGCGACCAGCCCGGCCAGCTCGTCTCCCTGGGCGAGCGCGGCGGGGTCGCGGTGCTCGACGAGGTGGAACTCCAGCCGCCTGGCCACCGGCAGGCGGCGCTTCACCTGGTCGTCCACCCCGGCGAGGTAGTCGCGCAGCAGGTCGATGGCGTGGCGCAACCGGGTGGCGTCCCGCCGCGCGGCGGCCTCCAGGCGCAGGCCGAGCGGACCGCTCAGCACCTCGGCGTGCATGCGCCGCCGCTGCGCGCGCGAGAGACCGCCCGGGTGGACGGCCGCGATCACGGCGTCGAGCGGCTCACCCCGGTCGTGAAGGTCCTGGGCGGCCCGCAGCCGGTCGGCGACGATGTCGCCGGTGGGCGCGGGCGTGGCTCCGGTGGCCATCGGGGAGGCACCGCCTTTCCAGTCCGACCGCAAAGGGCGTTAGCTGGAATGGTAATGCGCCTTACTGAGAAATCACTGGTGATCACCATGCCACCGCGCGTTGCGCATGTCGGCGCGCTCCCCCCGCATCGGGGTTCCCTCCGCGCGCCACCTGGCCAGGCACCGGCTCTCGTGGCCGATCACCGGCGCGCCGTCCGCGCGCACGACCCGCCACCAGGGAACGCCGCCGCCCCAGGTCGACATCACCCTGCCGACCTGCCGGGGACCGCCCTCGGCGAGGTATTCGGCGACGTCGCCGTAGGACATCACCCTGCCCGGCGGGATGCGCTCGACGAGGTCGAGCACCCGCTCGGCGAAAGGCGTCGGATCGTTCAACCCGTCTTCTCCCGGTCAGGTGCTCCACTGGGCGGGGCCGAAGCCGAGGATCTCCTCGAGCTTGCCGAACTCGTACGTCGCGTCGCCGTTGACCTGCTCGACGATACCGTCCCTGACGCCGTACGACTCGCCGTCCTCGCCGACCAGGCCCGCGCCGAGCAGCCCGGCGAGCCGGGCCAGCTGGGCCACCTCCCAGTCGGAGGCGGGGTGCCCGAACAGGCGGCCCTGCCACGTCGCGACGGCGTGCTCGCCGTCGCCGTGCCGGGCGAGGACCTCACCGGCCTCCGCCGTGCCCCGCAGCGTGAAGCCGGCGTCGCCGCCGGTCGCCTCGGTGAGCTCGGCGTAGGCGAGCGGTGGTTCGCGGTGTACACGCAACTCGTATCCCACGAGACGGGTACCATAGCGAACCTTTACCGGTCATCGGGACAAGAAATACCAATATCTGTCGGACCTCGGTCGAAAGGACACAGGAGAGCGTCCCGTCAGCGGCCCGCCGTCTGGCGCTCCGACCTGCGGGTCAGCACGATCACGCCCGCGCCGAAACCGATCAGGCCGAGGACCACGCCCCCGCCGAACACCCACATGCGCAGCGGGTCGGGACCTGGCGGCGTGGGCGGCGGGGCGGTGGTGCCGTTGCCGAAGTGGAGGTCGTCGCGCACCGGCAGCGAGACGCGGTACCCGGCCAGCCGGCCGGCCCGGTCGAGGGCGGCGGCGGCGTCCACGACGCCGAAGCCGACCTTGTCGTTGTAGCGGGCGGCAGGCTTGCCCCGGGTCGTGGAGGTCAGCGCCTGCGCCACCAGCTCGGGCCGCAGCGTGGGGTATTTGGACTTGATCAGCGCGGCCACCCCGGCGACCAGGGCCGTCGACACGCTGGTGCCCTCGATCCGCCCGTACGACCCGCCGGGGAACACGGCGGGCACGCCGTCGCCGGGCGCAGCCACCATGACCGACAGGTTGTCGCTGCTGAAGCCGGTGGGCTTGCCCTTCTTGTCCACCGACCCCACGCCGATCACGCCGGGGAAGCCCGCGGGGAAGGTCCAGAACGAGGTGCCGTGCTCGCGGGCGTACACGCTGTCGCCGTCGTTGCCGGACGCCGCGACCAGCACCACGCCGCGCGACAGGGCGTACGCGACGGCCTCGCGGTCGGCGCGCTCGCTGCCGTACGCGCCGAGTGACATGCTGATGACCCGGGCGCCCTGGTCGGTGGCGTAACGCAGCCCTCGCGACAGCGGGCTCTCGCCGGCCTGGCCGAAGCCGTCGTCCGGCTCGACCTTCTCCTCGTCGCGCTCGTCGTCCGCGATCACCGGCACGGACAGGATGCGCGCGTCGGGCGCCACGCCGCGCAGGCCGCCGTCGCGGCCGGAGCCCGCGATCACCGAGGCCATCGCCGTGCCGTGCGACCCGTTGCGCGGCGCGTCGTCGAACATGCTCGACTGCATGTCCGGCGCGACGGTCACCTTGCCGCGCAGCTCGGGCACCGAGGGGTCGACACCGCTGTCCAGCACCGCGACGGTCACCCCGGCACCCCGGGTGACCTCCCACGCCTTCTCGGCGTTCAGCGCGTCCAGCACCCACTGCTGGTCGCCGCGCACGTCCAGGGCGGACGCCGGCCCGGCCACCAGGCAGGCGAGCGCCAGCGCCGACCCCGCGGCACCCAGCCGCGTCACGGTGCGCCTCAACACACGTTGCCCTGGGTGCAGCGAGGGATCTCGGGGGGTTCGGCCAGCACGCGGGCGATGCGCCCGGCGACGGTCTGCGCGGTGGACCACAGCTCGCTGTGCAGGGTCTCCTCCAGGGGGATGGATTCGCGGGTGCGGCCGTCGGTGTACCCGGCGGTGGAGAATACGATGTAGGGGCCCGCGCCGACCCAGCCGGTGCGCTGGCGCTGCGCCGCGCCGAACCGCTCGGTCACGGTGCCGGGGAACGCGACGGGGCGCACCCCCACGCGGTCGTCCACCGGGAGATCGCTCCCGGTGCCGACGCGGGTCTCCTCGTCGGGGAAGACCGCCACCCCGACGGTCACCACGAACGCCGAGGACTGGTCGACGTAGGTGGCGCGCAGCATGGTGCGGCAGCGGTGCTCCCGCAGCACCGTGGCGACCGGGGCGTCCACGACGGACGGGCACGGCGCCTCGGCGGCGATGCCGACCCGGCGGGCGAGCTGCCGGGTGCGGTTGAGGCCGGCGTACTCGACCTCGGCGGGGAAGACCGAACCGGCGCGCAGGGCGTGCCAGCGGCGGGCGATGTCCTGTGCGGCGTAGTGGTCGCGCTCGGCGACGGTGAGGGGGCGGGAGCGGGTCTCCTGGAGCACCCCGACCACACCGAGCAGGACGTCGGTGGCGGCCAGGGCGAGGATCGTGCCCATGATCAGCAGGAAGTAGGTCCGAAAGCGGATCCCGCGTTCCAGGCGGACGCGTTCCCGCGCGGCGTCGGCCTCTCCGGCGCGCTCGCGGGCGCCGGCCCACGGCCGCCCGACCCGGGGACCGCGGCGGGGGGCGGAACCACCCGAGGGAGACAGACCTGTGCCCCGCGCGGTCCGCGCACGCGCGGGCCAGGGCGACCCCGGCCGCGCCCGTGGCTCTTCAGGCGACATACCTTGATGCTACGTCGGCGCCCGGCGGCGTCGGTCCGCTTGGGGATTTTCGATCATCACGTGTTCGCGCCTGCGCCTGGCCCGGCGCACAAGGACGATCAGCACGACGAGGCACCCGGCCGAGCACCCGGCCGCCCCCAGCGCGACCGCCCCGTACATCGTGACCAGACCGGTGTCCCTGGCCACCACCTGCACCGGAGCAAGCTGGGGACGCCCGTCCGCGCCCCCGGCGGCGATCGGCAGATCGGGGTCCTGCACGCCCGCCCCGGAGGCGGTGTGACGGTATCCGGCCAGCCGGGCGGCCTCGGCCAGGGCGCGGGCCGCGTTCACCACACCGAATCCCATTCCAGGGTCGTAGCCGCGCGCCGTCCGGCGCCGCGCGCTGGACGTCAGGGCCTGGGCGACCAGGGCTGGGGTCATCCTGGGGTACTTGGCCTTGATCAGCGCGGCGACCCCGGAGACCAGGGCCGTGGCCTGGGAGGTGCCGCGGCCCACCCAGTACTGGTCGCCGGGGCCGGCGCCGAAGACGTCCACGCCGGGCGCCGCGACCAGCACCAGGGAGTTGCGGTTGGAGAACGACGCCTTGTGCAGGGCACGATCGGCCGCCGCCACCGAGATCACGCCGGGCAGCGAGGCCGGGTAGGAGTACGGGCCGTCCGCCTTGCCCGCGCCGTCGTTCCCGGCCGCCGCGACCAGCACGACGCCCTTGGAGATCGCGTACCTGATGGCCGCGCGCTCCTGCCGGGTGGGCCTGTCCTTGGAGATCGACATGTTGATGACGTCGGCGCCCTTGTCGACGGCGTAGCGGATGCCGCGCGCGACGACGTTCTCGAATCTCGCCTCGGAGTTGAAGTGCCGGAACCCCGGCTCGTCGTCCTCCAGGATGACCCGCACCGAGAGGATCCTGGCGGCCGGGGCGACCCCGATCACCCCGTCGGCGCGCCCCGGGCCGTGGCCGTGCCCGGCGATCAGGGAGGCCATGTAGGTGCCGTGCAGGCGGCCCGGCCTCACGCCCCGGGGGTTGGCGCCCCTGGTGAGGTCGGGCCCGGTCACCACCGACCCGGCCAGGTCATGGTGGCGGGGATCGACCCCGGAGTCCAGCACGGCCACCACCACCCCGGCCCCCCGGGTGACCCGCCACGCCGCGTCGACCCCGAGGGTGCGCAGCACCCGGCTCTGACTCCCCCGCACCTGGTCGGCGGACGCCGGCGGCGCGGACGGCACCAGCACGGCCATCGCGGCCAGCAGCCCGGCCAGGCCCCGTACGACGACGCGAGTGGTCAGCACTGCCAGTCCTTGCCCGCGCAGTCCGGGTGGGCGGGGGTGGCCATGGTGGTGAGGACGCGCTCGCGCAGGTCGGCGGTGAAGGTGAAGATCGAGGCGCGCTGGTGGCCGACGGAGCGGGCCGGGCGGCCGTCCACCTGGCCCGCCGTGGTGAGCACGAGGTAGGGCCCGGCCTGGCCGAGTGAGGCCGACTGGCGGGCGGCGGCGGTGAAGCGGTCGGCGACGGTGCGCGGGAAGGCCAGGGCGCGCAGGCCGGGCGACGGCGCCCCCGCGCGGGGGAACGCCTCGCGCGCGCCGGACGCCGACGCGGTGTCGGGGAAGGCCGCCACCCCGATGGTCACCACCACGCCCTGCAGCGCGTCGAGGTAGGTGGCCCGCAGCACGGCACGGCAGCCCGCGGTACGGAACGCGGGCCGCAGCGCGGCGTCCACCGCGGCCGAGCAGTCGGTGCGGGTGGAGACGCCGACCCGGCGGGCGTACTCCTTGCCGCCCTGCTCGGCGACGTAGGGGAGCCGCTCGGGGAAGATCTTGCCGGCCGGCCAGGACTGCCAGCGCCGGGCCAGCTCGACGGCCGAGGCCTGCCGCAGCTCGGCCGGGGTCGGGCCGCGCGTCAGCTCGCCGCCGGCGGAGCCCGCGGCCACCCCGGCCACCACGGCGCAGAGCAAGGTAAGCGCCGAGGCCGCCACCAGGGACGGCCAGACACGCGACTCACTCACGAGCCGACCTTAACGCCCCAGACCGGGAGACATCCGGCGTTCCATCAGGACCGATCCGATCGCGGCGGTGCCCGGAACCCCTTCCCGGCTGTTCCGCGGCGCCGGAACGCCCGCGGCCGGCGCCCTCCGGAGAGGACGCCGGCCGCGGGACAGCCGAAGCACGGACCGGCGGGCCGGTCAGTAGGTGGGCAGCGAGGGGTCGACGGTCCTGATCCAGCTCAGCACCCCGCCGCCGACGTGCACGGCGTCGGAGAACCCGGCGCTCTTCAGCACCGCGAGCGCCTCGGCCGAGCGGGCGCCGGACTTGCAGTGGAGCACGATCTTCCGGTCGTGCGGCAGCCGCTCCAGCGCGGTGCCCCGCAGGAAGTCGCCCTTCGGGATGAGCACCGCGCCCGGGATGCTGACGATCTCGTACTCGTTCTGCTCGCGCACGTCGACCAGGAAGATGTCGTCGCCGCGGTCCTGCATCTCCTTGAGCTCCTGGGCCGTGATGGTGGAGCCGGTGGCCGCCTGCTGGGCCTCCTCGGAGATCGTGCCGCAGAACGCCTCGTAGTCGATCAGCTCGGTGATCGAGGGGTTCTTGCCGCACAGCGGGCACTCGGGGTCCTTGCGGACCTTGACGTCGCGGTACTTCATCTCGAGCGCGTCGTAGATCATCAGGCGGCCGACCAGAGGGTCGCCGATGCCGGTGATCAGCTTGATGGCCTCGTTGACCTGGATCGAGCCGATCGACGCGCACAGCACGCCGAGCACGCCGCCCTCGGCGCAGGACGGCACCATGCCGGGGGGCGGGGGCTCGGGGTACAGGCAGCGGTAGCAGGGGCCGTGCTCGGTCCAGAACACGCTCGCCTGGCCGTCGAAGCGGTAGATGGAGCCCCAGATGTAGGGCTTGCCCAGCAGGACGGCCGCGTCGTTGACCATGTAGCGGGTCGCGAAGTTGTCCGTGCCGTCGACGATCAGGTCGTACCCGGCGAAGATGTCCATCACGTTGTCCGTCGTCAGCGCGACGTTGTGGATGATCACCTCGACGTACGGGTTGATCTCGCGCACGCTCGCGGCGGCGCTCTCGGCCTTGAGGCGGCCGATGTCCGATTGGCCGTGGATGATCTGACGCTGCAGGTTGGACTCGTCGACGACGTCGAAGTCCACGATGCCGAGCGTGCCCACCCCGGCGGCGGCGAGGTACATGAGGGCTGGGGAACCGAGGCCGCCGGCGCCTACACAGAGCACCTTGGCGTTCTTCAGCCGCTTCTGCCCTGCCATGCCCACGTCGGGAATGATCAGGTGGCGAGAGTAGCGGCGCACCTCGTCAACGGTCAGCTCGTCGGCCGGCTCTACCAGCGGTGGCAACGACACAGTTCTACGCTCCCGTTTCAGGGCCTGCTCCCGGATTGGCGGCTCGCCGTCAGGCCTTGCGACCCCGCCGTCCTTCACAACCTAACCCGGTCTCCCCCGCATTCCCGAATCGGCGATCTTACCCGACCGAGGTGGAATCGACCTGATTCTTCGCACTATGCAGGACGCTTCGCCCCCGCGCATCATCCGAAAGGGGCAACATCGCCGCCGCGTCCCGGATCAGCACGCGCACGTGGTGGGCGACCACGGCCGGGTACTCCATCTGGGCCACGTGACCGGCGTCGGGCAGCAGCGCCAGCCGCACGTCGGGGAAGGTGCGCCCGGCCCGGCTCGCCATCCGGGGGTCCACCAGGCGGTCGTGGCGGCCGTGGACCACCAGGGTGGGCGCCGCCACCCGGGCGGCCTGGCGCCAGAGGTTCTCCTCGCCGCGGCGGAAGTATTCGTTGACCAGGGCCCGCGCGGAGCGCAGCAGCGCCGGGCCCGCGTACGGCAGCGCGTCGCGGCGGCGCAGCTCGGCCACGGCGTCCTCCAGCCGCAGCGGGTGGACCCGGCCGGTGTCGGCGTAGCACATGGCCATGGTGGCCCTGATGCGCCGCTCGGGGGGCAGGGTGCGCAGCCGGTCGACGGCCCACTCGCCGAGGCGGGGGGTGGCCGAGAACGCCACCCGGGCGGGGCCGTACCGGGGGAACAGGTCGGGCAGCGCGGGCGAGACCAGTGTGAGGGTGCGCACGAGGTCCGGTCTGGTGGCGGCGACGCGGACCGAGACGGCGCCGCCGAGGGAGTTGCCGAGGAGGTGGACCGGGCCGCCGACGTGCTCGATCAGCGCGGTGACGGCGGCGGCGTGCGCGTCGACGGAGTAGTCGCCGCCGGACGGGGCGGGGGAGTACCCGGCGCCGGGCAGGTCGAGGGCGTAGCCGCGCGCCGAGGGGCGCAGCTCGGACATCAGGTCGGTCCAGTTGGTGGCGGAGCCGGCCAGGCCGTGCACGTAGACGGCCTTATCGTCCGGGTCGCCGGGGCCGGAGGGGGTCGCGCGGACGTGGAGCGTGTGCCCGTCCAGCTCGACGAGTTCCCCCGGCCAGTGCGGTATCGGTTCCTCCACGGTCGCGCCCCTTCCGTTAACCGTCCGTTCCGACGATAACCCCCCGCCGTACTCCCGCACCTCCGGCACCCGCCATGGCAGGGGATGGCTGGGGACACTGCACAAGATCACTCGAAAAATCGGACAAATAGGGAAATATCGAACTGAAAGACATAAGGGCGGGTTAAGGAGCTGCCAAAAGGGAGTGATCCTCGTTTGTCGTATGGGTCGCCAGGATAACTAGACAAGTGGGAACGCTCTTACTGAGCAATCCCCGGCATTTACCGGGAAATTCCGGTAAATGCCTCCGCTGGGCAACCCGATGCGTCAAGGGGGAAAACGCAATGCCCGACGTTAAGAAATACGCCGCAATGCTGACCATCACCGCGGCACTCACCGGTGGCATGGCCGGCGTGGGGGCGATCACCGCCACCAGCGCCAGCGCTTCCGCGGCCGTCACCACCAACTTCGGCTGGGGCGACGACTTCGGCGGCTTCGGCGACTTCGGCGGCGGCGGCGAGGGCGGCGGGGGCCACCACTGCCATCACCACCACCACGGCCACCACCACCACGGGGACCACGACTACGGCTACGGCGACGACGACGACTGGGGCGGCAAGGGCTTCAAGAAGCACCGCAAGCACCACCGGAGCCACGGCGGCCACCACCGCAACTGCTACTTCAAGATCGTCGAGGCCCGGTTCTTCCGCGCCATCATCGGTCACCACGACCACCACGGCGGACACCACAACTACTTCCGCGACGACAAGCGCTTCATCCCGCACTTCCACCACCACAAGAAGCACCACCACGGTGGCAAGCACGAGCGCTGATCTCGTCTCGCCGGGCGGCCCTTCACAGCCGTCGCCGGCCCGGTGAACCCGGTCGCCCGGCGGTGAGATGTCACACCGGAGGCCCCGGAGCGGAACCCGCTCTGGGGCCTCCTCCCACTATTTCCACTCATTTACTGTATTTCCCCGCCGGGGGCCGTAATTTCCGCAGCGCGGCGCCCGGCGTTCACCCGTGTCCGCGTTTCTCCCGCCCGGCCACCCCGCCTCGCACGGCCGATTCCACGACGCCTCCCACGGCCGATTCCGCGACGCCGTGAAACCGGCCCCCGCGCACCCGGGAAATCGGCGTCACGCCGTTTTCCTGGTACGCCGCTTCTTCTCCGGCTTCTCGGCCTTCTCCGCCTTCTCGGCCGCCGCGCCGGCCTCCGCACCCGCCTTGGCGGCCGGCTTCCGCGCCCGCGGGGCGCCCTCGCGTTCCTTCTTGGCCGCGTCGACGCTCGCGCGCAGCGCCGCCATCAGGTCGACGGCCGGCTTGGCCTCCTCGGGCGCCTCCGGCCGGACGATCTCCTTGCCCGCCACCTTGGCCTCGATGACCTGCTGGAGCGCCTCGCGGTAGGCGTCGTGGTAGTCGGCGGGGTCGAACTCCCCCGCCATCGTCTGGATCAGCGACTCGGCCATCTGCAGTTCCTGGGGACGGACCTCGACGTCCTCGTCCTTGAACTCGAACCCGGGCTCGCGCACCTCGTCCGGCCACAACATGGTCTCCAGCACGAAGACGCCGTCGCGGACGCGCAGCGCGGCGAGCGACTCCCGCTGCCGCATCGCGATCTTCACGATGGCCACCTGCCCGGTGCGCTCCAGCGCGTCGCGCAGCAGGATGTACGGCTTGACGCCGGTGGTCTCCGGCTCCAGGTAGTAGGACTTGTTGAACATGATGGGGTCGAGCTGGTCGGCCGGGGTGAACTGCAACACGTCGATGCGGCGCGAGGTGGACAGCGGCAGGTCGGCGAAGTCCTCGTCGGTGAGCACCACGATCTCGCCGCCGGGCAGCTCGTAGCCCTTGGCGATGTCGGCGTAGGAGACCTCCTCGCCGTCCACGGTGCACACCCGCTTGTACTTGATGCGGCCGGCGTCCTCCCGGTGCACCTGGTGAAAGGTCACGTCCTTCTGCTCGGTCGCCGAGTAGAGCTTCACCGGGATCGTGACGAGCCCGAACGAGATGGCACCTTTCCAGATGCTGCGCATGGCCTCTCCTCACCTCAAGCACCACTATCGAACACATGTTCGGTAGCGACAAGGGCGCAATGCGGTATCTAAATGGGCAGATACCCACTGTGGATTGCCGTATCCGGTCACAGCCATGCCGGACCGAAGGCATAGGGGTGAACCGGCGGCGGACGGGCGCGGAGGGACACAGGTGGCGGAGAAGGTCCGGGTGCGGGTCGGGGACCGTGAGCTGACGCTGACCAACCTCGGCAAGGTGCTGTACCCCGCGCAGGGGTTCACCAAGGCCGAGGTCATCGACTACTACAGCCGGATCGCGCCGGTGATGCTGCCGCATCTGCGCGGACGGCCGCTCACCGTCAAGCGCTACCCCGGGGGAGTCGCCGCGCCGTTCTTCTTCGAGAAGAACCGCCCCGCGCACACCCCCGCCTGGGTGCGCACCGTACGGCTGCCAGCGCCGGGCAGCACCAAGAACCGCTCGACCATCGACTACGCCGTCGTGGACGACCTGCCGACCCTGGTGTACTTCGCCGGGCTCGCCGCCCTGGAGTTCCACACGCCGATGTGGCGCGTGGACGAGGAGGGCCGGCCGCTCCCCCCGGACATCATGGTCTTCGACCTGGACCCCGGCCCCCCGGCGACCGTCGTCGAGTGCTGCCGGGTCGCCGTCCGCCTGCGCGAGGTGCTGCGCGACCACGGCCTCGAAGGTCACCCGAAGACCAGCGGCAACAAGGGGATGCAGGTCTACGTCCCCTGGGCGGGCCGCGCCGAGGACCCCTCGGACGTCGCGAAGGCGGTCGCCGAGCTGCTGGAGTCCCAGCGCCCCGGCGAGATCGTGAGCAAGATGGCCAGAAAGCTGCGCCCCGGGAAGGTCTTCATCGACTGGAGCCAGAACAACCCGGCCAAGACCACCGTCACGCCGTACTCCCTGCGCGCCAACCCGGCGCCGACGGTGTCCACACCGCTGACCTGGGCGGAGGTGGAGGCGTGCACCGACCCTCGCGAGCTGGTCCTCACCCCCGAGGACGCGCTGGAACGCGCCGCCGCGCACGGCGATCTGATGGGGCCGTAGGCGGTGCCGGAACCGGGCGCGGCAAAGGAGGGGCCTTAGGCTTGACCCAGCGGGGTATGGAGGCGGCGAGCCCGGCTCGCCAGCTATTCGGAGGGGACGCACCATGTCGGAGATGGACGTGACCGGGGACGGCCGCCCGCTGGACGCGCTCGACCCCCTGGACGAAGTGGCGGACGAGCTCGAGATCGAGGTCCCCGAGGCCGACGCCGTCGAGCAGCACCGGGTCATCCGCGCCGACCAGCGGGAATGGCCCCTGGAGATCCGCTACGACGTGGATCCCGCCGACGCCGTCGACCAGGAACGCGAGGTCGACCTCGGTGACGACGACTATCGCTGAGCTGGTTACCGGTGCGTAGGATGTGTACCCCCGGACCCGGATCCGCGGGGAGACAAGGGGCAGGCGACGGCCTGGCCGGCAACGGGCCGGCGGCAACTCGACCAGCATGAACCGCCAGCGCGCCTACCGAGGGCGTGGCGCGTGAACCGTCCCAAGGAGAATCCCGTGACCGCTACTCCGGACGCGAAGCCCCGGGGCACCCGGCTGCCCCGGATGGCCCGACGCCGACAGTTGCTCAACGCGGCACAAGAGGTCTTCGTGGAGAACGGCTACCACGCGGCCGCCATGGACGAGATCGCCGAGCGGGCCGGCGTCAGCAAGCCGGTGCTCTACCAGCACTTCCCCGGCAAGCTCGAGCTCTACCTCGCCCTGCTCGACCTCCACGTCGAGGACATGACGACCCGCTGCCGCGAGGCCCTGGCCTCCACGACCGACAACAAGCAGCGCGTGCAGGCGGCCATCGGCGCGTTCTTCGACTTCGTCTCCAGCCAGGGCGAGGCGTTCCGCCTGGTCTTCGAGTCCGACCTGCGCAACGTCGCGCCGGTGCGCCAGCGCGTGGAGCGCTCGCTCCAGGAGAGCGCCGAGATGATCAGTCAGGTCATCCAGGAGGACACCGGCTGCTCCAGCGACGAGGCCCACCTGCTCGGCGTCGGCCTGGTCGGCATGGCCGAGGTCAGCGCCCGGTACTGGCTGACCCAGCACGGCTCCATCCCCAAGGACACGGCGACACAGCTCATGGCGCGCCTGGCCTGGCGGGGCATCAGCGGCTTCCCCCGCACCACCTGACGCCTCACGAAAGGCCCGCCCGCGTTGTTCGCTTGACGCGATCAGTGCGGGCACGGGAGCCCACATGGGGACACGATGGGATCGACACCCCATGTCGAGGCTCGAAGGGAACCCCGATGGAAATCAAGATCGCCGTACGTTCCGTGCTCCGCGAGCTCGTCGTCGAGACCGATCTGTCCGCCGAAGAGGTGGAACAGGAGCTGCGCAACGCGCTCGCCGCCGACCGCGGGGTCTTCACCCTCACCGACGTCAAGGGACGACGCGTGATCGTGCCCGTGCTGTCCCTCGGCTTCGTGGAGATCGGCGAGGACGAGAACCGCGTCGTCGGCTTCGGAGGCACCATCTGAGCTGACCCCCACCCGGCCTCAGGATCTTGAGAGCCGGGGCGGACGGATCACGATGTCACAGGCCGGTACAGTCGTCCCGCCCGCCTAGTGAACACCCGCAGGGGCGCCGGAATCTCCTCCCGCCGTCCCGCTTGCGGGCGGCGGCGGGACAGTCCGCGCACTCCCTGCGCAGCACGGGCCGCGAGGTCCAGCGATTGGGTCCACATCTCATCAAGGAACTGCCATAGCGGCGCGAGGCCCTCATGCCTCGACGCTACAACCGCCGGGGGCGTTCGCGCCGCTCGATCAGCCGGTCAATCGCCGGCAATCCCCTCCGGACGGGCCCGCGCCGCGTCTTTCAGGGCGCCGGGACGAGACCGAGCGCCGACATGCGCTTGCCGTGCTCCTCGGTGAGCCGGGAGAAGAGCCGCCCGATGCCCACCAGCCCGGCGTCCCCGGCGCCCTCCGCCGCGGGGTCGGCGGCCACCAGCAGCAGGGCCAGCTCGGGCCGGGTCGCGGCGAGCCTGTGCGCCTGGCTCAGCGCCTCGCCGACCAGGCGCCGCGACCACAGCGCCAGCCGCCCGGCGTCCTTGGGGTTCTCCGCCAGCGCCGCGCGCACCCTGTCGACGGCGAACTCCGACCTGTTCTCCTCGCCCAGCACCTCGTCGACGAGCTTGCGGGTCTCCGGCTCCACGTGCCGCGCCGCCTCCCGGTAGAAGTCGCCGGCGATCCCCGTGCCGACGTACGCCTTCACCAGGGCCTCCAGCCAGTCCCCCGGCTTGGTCTGGGCGTGCCAGTCGTCCAGGGGCGCCACGAACGGCGCCATGGCCGCCTCGGGGTCGACGCCGAGCCATGCGAGCCGGTCGCGCAGGAGACGGAAATGGGCGTACTCGGCCGCGGCCAGGTCGCTGAGCGCGGCGCGGTCGGTGAGCGAGGGGGCGAGGGCCGCGGCGTCCTCGGCGAGCTTGAGGAAAGCGGTCAGCTCCGCGTAGGCGAGCACGCCGAGCAGGTCGACGACACCGGGAGGGGAATCACTCATGAGGGCAGCGTAGTCCGGGGCGGAGCCGCCGCACCTCGGCCGAAGACACGCCGGACGACGACCCCGTACCATGTGGAACACGAAGAAATCGGCTCGCAGTTGTGGTATCGAGTACACTGCTCTGTAAGAGTGCGACCGCAGTATGTTATCCAGGGCGAATTCGCCCGCTTGATAGCCCCCCGCGAGATGTCCGCGGCGGTCGCCCAGACGAGATGAGGGTTGGCTTGTCCGCGCGGACCGGCCCGGAGACACTCCGGCCTGCGGTCCCGGAGCCCGCCTTCGCAGGAGACTTAGGCAGGCTGAGCTGACCACGTTCCGAGACCTTGGAGTCATTCCCGAGATTGCCGATGCCCTGGAGACAGAAGGCATCGTCTCTCCCTTCCCCATTCAAGAGATGTCCCTGCCGATCGCGCTCGGCGGCCACGACGTCATCGGCCAGGCACGCACCGGCACGGGGAAGACCTACGCCTTCGGTGTGGCGATGCTGCAGCGGGTGGGCAAGCCACGCAAGAACCGCAAGAAGCCCCGCGGACTGGTCGTCGTGCCGACCCGCGAGCTCGCCCTCCAGGTGACCGAGGACCTCCTCGTCGCCGGTGGCAAGCTGGGCTCTCGCATCCTCACCGTGTACGGCGGTCGCGCCTACGAGCCGCAGATCGAGTCGCTCAAGCAGGGCGTCGACGTGATCGTCGGCACCCCCGGCCGCCTGCTCGACCTCGTGAACCAGAAGCACCTCGACCTCAGCCAGGTGTCCATGCTTGTGCTGGACGAGGCCGACCGCATGCTCGACCTCGGCTTCCTGCCGGACATCGAGCGCATCATGAAGCTCATCCCGGCGGAGCGGCAGACCATGCTGTTCTCCGCGACCATGCCGGGCGAGATCGTCACCCTGTCCCGCCGCTACCTGTCCCGGCCCACGCACGTCCGGGCCGAGAACGCCGACGCCGACAGCGACAGCCCGTCCAAGACCACCCAGTTCGTCTGGCGGGTCCACCGGATGGACAAGATCGAGATCCTGGGGCGGGCCCTCCAGTGCGAGGGCCGTGGGCTGACCATGGTCTTCTGCGAGACCAAGCGGGCCTGCGACATGGTGTCCGAGCAGCTCAGGGAGCGCGGCTTCGCGTCGGCCGCCGTGCACGGCGACCTCGGGCAGAGCCAGCGCGAGCAGGCGCTGCGGGCGTTCCGCAACGGCAAGGTCGACGTGCTGGTGGCCACCGACGTGGCGGCCCGCGGCATCGACATCGACGACGTCACCCACGTCGTCAACTACGACTGCCCGCAGGACGACAAGACCTACGTCCACCGCATCGGCCGCACCGGCCGGGCGGGCCGTACCGGCGTCGCGGTGACCTTCGTCGAGTGGGAGGACCTCGCCCGCTGGAAGGTCGCCAACAACGCGCTCGGCCTGGACTTCGCCGAGCCCGTGGAGACCTACTCCACCTCCCCGCACATCTACACCGCCCTCGGCATCCCCGAGGGCACCAAGGGTGTGCTGCCGCGCGCCAACCGGTCCCGGGCGGGCCTCGACGCCGAGCGCATCGAGGACCTCGGCGAGACCGGCCGCCACCGCTCGCGCCGTGGCGACGAGCGCGAGGAGCGCAAGGACCGGGAGGAGCGCAAGGAGCGCCCGTCCCGGGGCCGTCAGCGCCGCCGCACCCGCGGCGGGCAGACCCTCGGCGCGGAGGAGACTCCCCTCGCGCCGGACACGGCTCCGGCCAGGGCCCTGCCCGAGCCCGAGCCCGTCCACGAGGAGCCGGCGCTCGACATGCCGGTGCTCGACATACCCGTTCACGACGTACCGCTTCGTGACGTGCCCGCCCAGGAGGCTCCCGTCCACGACATTCCCGTCCAGCTGGCTCCCGCCGAGGCACCGGTCACCGTCACCCGCCGGGTGGCGCGCCGCCGGGTCGCGCCGGTGGAGGGCGACGTCCTGGCTCCCGGCACCGTGGCGGCCCCGGCCGTCCGCCGGGTCCGCAGGGGCGCCAACCGCGCCGCGCTGTCCGGCGCGCTGTCCGACGTCGCGCCGGACACCCCGGTGGCCGACACGGGCGACTGGGACGACTACGACGAGGGGTACGACGAGATGCCGGAGGCACCCGAGGCGCCGCGAGCCGTGATCCCCCGGCCCGAGCCGGAGCGGATCATCCCGTCCTCCCCCTTCATGGTCGTCTTCCGCTCGCCGGACCTCGCCTCAGAGGACGAGGAGGTCGCGCCGTCCGCCGCCTCCGAGGTCAAGCAGCGCCGCCGTCCGCCGCAGCGGGGCCGCAGAGGGTAACGCGGAATGAGCGAGCACGGCCGGGGCCGTCCGGGCGAGGGGTCCGGCGGGTCCGGCCGTGACGGGTGCCAGCTGATCAGGTGGGAATGTGGAAAGCCAGCCACGCGACCGACGTAGGTCCTTCGACGGTGTTGCCAGCATGAATCCCCAGTATCGTGGTGCCGTGTGAGCACGCCGCGCTTCCTTACGCTGCCTCCCGGTGTCCGTTCCGAGCAGATCGAGACGCCGGTGGGGACCTTCGCGGCGCTCGAAGCCCTGCCGATCCACGGAGTCCCCGAGCGCCTGCCCGCGCTGCTGGTACCCGGCCTCACCGGCAGCAAGGAAGACTTCATCGCCATCCTGCAGACGCTCGCCCAGGCCGGGCGCCGCATCGTGGCCATCGACATGCGCGGCCAGTACGAGACCAAGGGTCCCGACGACCCCGCCGCCTACACCTGTGAGGCCCTCGGCGAGGACATCGACCACGTGGCCGCGGCCGTCGGCGGCGGCGAGCCCGTCCACCTGGTCGGCCACTCCTTCGGCGGCCTCGTCACCCGCGAGGCCGTCATCGGCGGCGCCACCAAACTGGCCTCCAACACCCTCATGAGCAGCGGCCCCGCCGGCATCATGGGCCAACGCGAAAAGCTCTGCCGCGCCCTGCTCCGCACCCTCCCCGAGGTCGGCCTCGACTACCTCTGGACCAACCGCCTGGAGCCGGACGCCATGGCCGCCGGCGTCCCCGACGACATCCTCGCCTTCCTCCGCACAAGGATGTTCGCCAACTCCCTGACCGGCCTCACCACCATGGCCGCACAGGTCCTGGAAGCCGTCGACCGCATAGACGACCTCCGCCAGGTGGACGTCCCCACCCTGGTCCTCTACGGCGAACACGACGACGGCTGGACCCCCATCTCACAGGCGGAAATGGCCGACCGCCTGGAAGCCGACTGCTTCGTGGTCCCCGGCGCCGTCCACTCCCCCGCCGTGGAGGCCCCGGAAACCACGGCCCACACCCTCACCCGCTTCTGGAACCAGTCAGAACGCCACCTCCCGCACAACCTGTGACCCAGGCGCGCGTGCTCTCCGCGCGGCGATGGATGTTTAGTTGAAGTAGCCATCGCGCGGGTAGAATGTTTAGATGAAGCATTCATCGCATCATCGGCCGATCTACGAGACGCCTCCCTTGAGCGGGGACGACCGTGCGGTCCTGGGTGAGATCCACCAGATGCGCAAAGAGCTTCGTCACGTCCTGCGCACACCCAAGCGCTGGGAGGGCGGCCTGCGGCGATCGGCCCTCGCCCGCGCCATCAGGGGGTCCAACAGCATCGAGGGGTACCAGGTCGCCGAGGACGACGCCGCGGCGGCTCTGGACGACGAGGGGCCGATCGGCGCCGACGAACGGACGTTCCTCGAGATCCAGGGATATCGCTTCGCCCTCGGCTACGTGCTGGCGAGGGGCGAGGACGACTACTCGGGCTTCGACGCCACCGAGATCCGCGCGATGCACTACATGATGCTTCGCCACGACCCCGCGAAGTCACCGGGCCGGTACCGCAAGGGCCCCGTGTTCGTGCACGACGAGCGCTCGGACCGGGTGGTCTACGAAGGTCCCGAGGCGGCAGAGGTCCCGGCTCTCGTGGAAGCGCTCGTGGAGAGCCTGCGCTCCGGCTCGGACGTCGATCCCGTCGTCCGTTCGGCGATGGCGCACCTGAACCTCGTGATGATCCATCCCTTCCGCGACGGGAACGGCCGCATGGCACGTGCCCTAGCGACATCCGTGCTGACCAGATCGGACATCGGCGAGCCGGAGTTCTCCAGCATCGAGGAATGGCTCGGCGCCAACACCGAGGACTACTACGCCGCCCTGGCCCTCACCGGCCGCGGTTCATGGCGCCCGAGCGGCGACGCGCGCCTCTGGATCTCGTTCAGCCTGCGCGCGCACCACATGCAGGCCCAGACCGTGGCCCAGCGCGTCCAGCAGGCCGGGGAGACGTGGGCCGAGCTCGACGACCTCATCGCCCGGCACGCACTGCCGGAGCGGGCTATCGACGCGATGTTCGAGGCCGTCCTCGGCTACCGGATCCGGCGGGCCGGCTACCTGAAGCGCACCGGCGTGGAGGACCAGACCGCCACCCGCGACCTGGCCGCGCTCGCCGGCCCCGGAATCCTCGTGCCCCACGGCACCGGAAGGGGCCGCTACTACACGGCCGGCGAACCGCTCCAGCGGATCCAGGACAGCCGTCGCGCCGGCCGTAAGCCCCTGACCGATCCCTACCCATGGATGCGGCCCCGGCTCGCCGAGCCGCCCGGCGACGCGCCTACAGCGCCAGGTGGAGACGGAGGGCCGCGTCGAGGCGGTCGAGGGTCGCCGGGGTGAGACGGCCGGCCCGGGGACCGAGGCGCTCGACGTCGACGGCGCGGAGTTGCTCGGCCTGGGCCTTCGAGTCGTTCTTGAGGCCGCATTCGGCGGCGCGCAGCAGGACCTGGAACGCGTAGACACGGTCGACGGCGGAGGTGACGGGAACCACCGTCACCACGCCGCGGCCGTTACGCGCGGCGCCGCGGTTGGCGGCGTCGTTGCTGACGATGACCGCGGGGCGGATCTTGTTCGTCTCCGAGCCTTTGACGGGGTTGAAGTCGACCCAGTAGATGTCACCGCGCCGCATCGGCGAGACCGTCAGCTGTCGTGGCCTTCCACATCGCGGCGTCCCCTCCGGACTCCCAGTCCGCGAAGGAGGCGGCGTAGTCGTCCTCCAGACTGGCCGACCGGAGCAATTCGATCGCGACGTGCAGCGCGGCGGACCGCGACGGGGCATCCCCCCGCGCGACGGCGCCGTCGAGAAAGTCGACGTCCTCTTCGGGCAGGCTCACGCTCAGTTTCATACTCCCCATGCTACCGGCGGTGCTACCAGAACGTCGACCACGTCCACACCTGACCGATTCCCTGGTATCACTGCGGGGCGGCGGGCTTCTCCCCGAGCACCAGGGCCAGGAGGCCGGGAAAGCGTGCGTCGAATTCGGCACGGCGCAGCCGGTTGAGACGGCGGGGACCGCTGTCGAGCTGTTCCAGAAGACCCGCCGCGCGGAGGACGGCGAAATGGTGGCTGGCGGTGGCCTTGGAGACGGGAAGGTCGAAGGTGCCACAAGCGCGGGAGAAATCCGGCTCGGTGGAGAGTTCGCGCAGGATGGAGCGCCGCACCGGGTCGGCCACGGCGTCCAGCGCGTCCTGAAGGCTCACCTCCGCCGGGTCGGTATGGACCAGCGTGCGGGCACGACGCGCGGGGGGCGGCTTGGCGATGGTGGACCTCCCATCGGCTCGGGGGGCGAGACCGAGATCGTATCCGGCACCGTCGGCCCCTGAAGCGAAGTTCCGGCGACCCACCCGCCCCGTAGCGTAAGGACATCGACGCGGCGGCCGGCACGCCATGAGGCCGCCGGCCGCCCACAGTGCCACGATCACGCCCCCGGCGAGCCGCCGGGCCCCGGATCGCCCACGCTCACCGGCTCGCCTTCGTGACGCCGGGGAGCTCGCCGCGGTGGGCCGTCAGCCCTTCTCTCCCCGCGTGTCGCGGCCGGCGGACGTCAGGACCTTCCGTAGCGCTGGTTGAACCGCTCGACCCGGCCGGCGGTGTCCAGGATCCGGCCACGGCCGGTGTAGAAGGGGTGGCTGGCCGAGGAGACGTCCACGTCGACCACGGGGTAGGTGTTGCCGTCGGCCCACTCGACGGTGCGGTGACTGGCGATCGTGGAGCGGGTGAGGAAGGCGAAGTCCGCACTCGGGTCACGGAAGACGACGGGGCGGTAGTCGGGGTGAATGTTCTTCTTCATCGGTCCTCCCGGAAGGTCACGTGCCGGCGCGCGACCGGGTCGTACTTGCGCAGAGTCAGCCGGTCGGGGTCGTTGCGGCGGTTCTTGGTGGTGACGTAGGTGTAGCCGGTCCCAGCGGCCGAACGAAGCCTGACCACCGGCCGGAGGCCGTTTCCTGCCATCCGAGCTCCTCTCATCTGACGAACTCGTACCACCACAACGACAACCGTTTTCATTTTCTTCCCGAGAATCGCCCGCCAGGCAGGGATCAGGCCGAGCCCAAGTCGGGGGTGTAGAAGCCGTGGTCGCGGGCTCGTCGCCAGACGGCGTCGAATGCTGTGGAGCACAGCTCGCTCAGGGCCGGGTTGTCGTCGATCAGGGTGAAACCGGTCGGTTCTCCGTCTCCGCTCTGGAAGACGAAGCACACGAGTTCGTCGTCGAACTGCCAGAAGTCGCAGCCGGGCAGTGCCAGGTCGTACGCCTGCGTCCGGGGCAGCCACCGCACCTGCTCGCCGGCCCTGAGGTTGGCGGCAGGAGTGATCGCGTGTTCGTAGCGCATGTAGTCGCTGAGCGGTTCGGACACCACCCTGGCACGGCGGAAGGACACCCCTCGCTTGACGTGTCCGCGAACCATCTCCACCCACGGCAGGAGGTGGTCGTACCGCCGGATCTCCTCGATCGGGACGCCGTCCCGCCAGGCCCGGTAGCCGATGCCACTGGTTCCGTAGGTGTCACGCAGCACGAGGTGCGTGACCGAGCGCTGGGTCTTTTCGAAGAGTTCCGTCAAATCGGGGATCAAGGTCACCGCACACCTCTCAGATGCTCCCGCGCATGGTCAATCTCGTGTCCGTTGTGCAGACAGCGAGCCTGTTCGGAGCGGAATTCGTAGGCCGCCGGTTCGAGGAAGCCGGCGCCGGCTGCCCGAAGAGGCCGGGGTCGTACCTGCGAGCGACGCCTGCGAGTCGCCTGGGCATTTCTTGTTGTGTCCAAAACGTGTCATGCCGGGAGGGCGCGAAGGCGTATCGCGCGGGGCGGGACGCCACTCATATACATGCTCCTCGGAGACATGAGAACCGTGGGTCTTCCTCAGTCTCCCGCATTCGCAATGGCAGCGGATGGATACGGAGCGGTGTGATGGCTGGTGCCGCAGGGGGCGGCCGGCACGGGGCTGGGTCCGTGCTGCTGAAGCACACTTCGGAGGTGTGATCCGTGACAAGTGCTGAGAGAGTTCCGCCTCGGTACGGGGGCGACGGGCGTGGGAGTTTGGCCGGGGTCATCGATCTGGTCGCGGTGCCTCGGTCGGTGGCGCGGGCTCGGGAGTACGTCAGGGAGAGGCTTGGGGACGCGCATCCGGTGGTGGGTGATGTGACGCTGCTGGTTTCCGAGGTGGTCACCAATGCCATCGTGCATTCCGACTCGGGGGACGGGGGGTGGGTGACCCTGGTGGTGGTTGATTGCGGTGACCTCGTTCATGTCAATGTCGTGGACGCGGGGGGTGCGGCTGTGCCGCAGGTGCGGGGGGACATGTCGGGGGAGGGTGGGCGAGGGCTTCTGCTCGTGGAGATGATCACGTCACGGTGGGGTGTTCAGGAGAACGACGCGGGTCGCGCCGTCTGGTTTCAGGTCAGGTACAGGACCGACGACGGCGTGGAGGGGCTTTTCTGTCCTCGGCCGCGGGAGGCGATGTGATGGCGAGGCGGACGTTAGCCTGTGCGGCGAGGTCGCCTTGAGAGTAATGCGCCGAAGGCACCGTTTCGAAGGCGGGGAAACCGCGTGCTGCGCCGCGGACCTGGGGATGTGCGGCGAGAGTCGCACTGATAGAACTGCGCCGAAGGCACCATTTCAGGGGGGATGGAGGCGTTATGGGGGAGCTTGGTGGGGTTGTGGTGCAGGGGCCTGGAACGGTGAGTTGGGTGGTGCATGTGGGGAAGGCGATGTGGGTGGGGGGTGTGCGGGGGTTGATGTTGCAGGCTTTGCATCCTCGGGCTATGCGGGGGGTTTGGCAGAATTCGGATTTTCGGGAGGATCCGGTGGGGAGGTTGTTGAGGACGGCGGATTTTGTGGGGCGGGTTACGTTCGGGAGTCCGGACGAGGCGGAGGAGGTTGGACGGCGGGTTCGGCGGGTGCATCGGGGGCTTCGGGTTCGGGAGCCTGGGGGGTTTGTTGGGCGGGTGGATGAGCCGGAGCTTTTGTTGTGGGTGCATTGTGCGGAGGTGTCGTCTTATTTGGAGACGGCTTTGCGGGCGGGGGTGCGGTTGAGCAGGGGGCAGGCTGATCGGTATTTCCTGGAGCAGCGGCGGAGTGCGGCTTATGTGGGGTTGGCTGAGGAGGATGTGCCGGGGTCGGTCGGGGAGATGCGGGAGTATTTCCGGGGGGTCCGGGGGCGGCTTGAGGTGACGCCTGAGGCGGCGGCCGCGGTGCGGTTCCTGATTTCACCCGCGCTGCCGGAGAGGTTGCGGCATCTGCGGGTGGGGAAGCCGTTGTACTGGCCGTTCGGGGCGTTGTGTTACTACACGCTTCCGGGGTGGGCGCGGCGGATGTACGGGGTGTTGCCGGAAGTGCCGGAGGCGTTGGTGACGGCGGGGTTGCGGGGGTTCCGGGGGGCGCTCGAAATGGTGCCTGAGCCGGTGTACGAGCGGGTGTTCATGCCGAGCACGCGGGAGATGCTCGACGGGGCGCGCGAACGGCTGGGGGCGGCTGGGTACGACGTGAGCAAGGGGCTCAGGGGGTTGCGGGACCCCCGCCGGTGGCCCCGCCGTCCCCGGCGGGAGCCTTGAAGCCCTCGTTCCCGGGGGTGGTCTTGAAGTTCTCGTTCCCGGCGGTGGCTCTGTAGTTCTCGTTCCCGGCGGTGGCCTTGAGGTCGCCGTCCTCGCGGAGGTCCACCAGGGCGTCCCAGGGCTGGCGGGGGGTGCCGGCGGCCTGGCCTTCAGGGCAGTGCTGGCGGTAGTCGCACCAGGAGCAGATGGGGCCGGGGTGGGCGGGGAAGCGTTCGTCCAGCTTCGCGCGGAGCTCGCCGCCGCGGGGGCTCGCCGTGGCGGAACCGGTCGCGGAGGGTGTGCCGGGAGCCGGCGGGGCCACGGCGGGTGCCTCTGTCGTGGACGACGTGCTCGAAGCCGTGGTCCGTGTCCTCGCGGGGGCCGTGGAGTCGCGCAGGGCGCGGTAGTCCTCGTCGGCCTGGGAGGCCTCCTGGGCCAGGTCTTCGGCGCGGGACAGGTGGCGTTGGAGGGTGGCGTCGGTGTGCTGCCAGGTGGCTGTCGACGCGGTGGGGAGGTGGTGCAACTCGACCTGGCGGCAGGGGCGGTGGAGGACGCGGGAGGCGCAGATGGCGTAGAGGGCCAGGGCCAGGGAGGAGCGGGCGTCGTCCTCGGTCAGGGGGCGGCGGCCGGTCTTGTAGTCGACGATCACCAGCTCGTCGCCGCGGCGGTCGATGCGGTCCACGCGGCCGGAGACGGCGATGACCGACGTGCGGGTGGCGACGGTGCGTTCGACGCCCACGGGCTCGTCGGAGGGGTCCAGGGTGCTCGTGTATCCCATGACCAGCTCACGGGAGCGGTCGCGCCACTCGGTGGACTGGTCCTGGTCGCGGAAGCCCTCGGTGATCCAGCCACGGGTCAGCAGGATGCCGGCCACGGCGGGCGTGCGGCGGTCGTACGGCTCGCGCCACCACGCGGCGAGGGCGTTGTGCACCGAGGCGCCCACGCTGTTGTGCGCCCACGGCGGGCCCTTGGGCGGTGCGGGCCGGTCGAGGTACGTGAAGCGGTAGCGCCTCGGGCAGTCGAGCCAGGTGTTCAGCCTGGACGGCGTGCACGAGTAGAGCCGCTTGGGCATGCCTTCTAGTTCGAGACCGAGTTGCCGCACAGCGGGCCTGACTCCTCTCCCCGGGGGGGTGGCGGGTACCGCCGGGCCCACGGCACGTGAGGGCCCGGCCGGTGATCAGGGTCGGTCGTCGTCGAGGTCGAGCTTGATTCCGGCGACCTTGGTGCCGTCCGAGAGCGGGCCCTCGGGGGCGGTGGTCTCACCGGTCAGGGACCCGGACAGCCAGTCGTCGAACCGGGGTTCCAGATCGCCGATCGTGGTCTCCTCGCCGTGCGCGGGCAGCACCCTGGTGTCGTGCGGCAGGGTGAACAGCCGCTCGCCGATGGCGGTCAGCTGGTCGGCCAGCGCGGGGTACTCCCCCGCGACCTTGCCGGGGCCGTCCGCCTGCAGCGTCTTGCCGGTGAAGACCACGCCCAAGGCCTCCACGTACAGGCACACGCAGCCCTGGGTGATCCCGGGCGTGGCGATGACCTCGATCTCGACGTCGGCGACGCCGAACAGGCCTTCGTCCTCCATGTCGATGTCGGGATAGGTCTCCTGCCAGGTCTCCCGCCACACGCGGCGGTCCTTGCGGTTGAGGGCGATCACGGCCTCGTCGCGGGCGGCCACCTCGATGGCGCCGCCCACGTGATCGGGCAGGCCGCACGTGCACACGACGGCCAGCACCTCGCGTTCGCCCACGCTGGAAAGGATCGTCTCCGCGTCGCGCGCGGGGTCGATGACGATGACCTCCGCGTCGTCACCGATGATCCAGGTGTTGTTCTCGACCTTGTGCTCGGCGCCGTCGACATTCACGACGCCCTCGGTCACCACTCGCTCGATACGCGCTGTCACGGCCACGACCTTACCGAACACTCGTGCCCGTCAGGGCGGGCAAATCGATGACGTTCCGCGGCGGCAGGTCCCTGCGTCACGGTTCCTCGCCGAGTCGTGGGGAGAAGGCGCCGAACGGAAGATCAAGTTCTTGGTCCCGGTCGGTCAGATCGCGCAGCAGGAACTCGGCGAGCGTGAGCAGCAGTCCCGCCTCGGCGGGCCAGCCGATGATCCACAGCCAGTTGCCCATGGCCTCGCCGACGTACGCCGCGCGGTCCGGCAGGCCCTCCACCCACCACAGCGGGGTGGGGTGGCCGTTCGCTTCGATCTTGGCGTTCGGCGGGCCCTCGTCGAACCCGGGGCCGGGGTCCGGCCCGTCCAGCCCGGCGAAGGCGGCGCCGAGGCCCATCCCGGGCTCCTCGGCCACGATGAGCAGGTCGGCGGGCCCGTGGGTGACGGACGGCCCGGACAGCGCCACCACGCCTCCGCGGGCGCCGGTGCGCTCGTCGCCGGCATCGCCGAAGCCGGTGACCAGCCAGCCGGCCGGCAGCGGCCAGGGCAGCCAGAACGGCACCCTGGCCTGTCTGGTGACCAGGTCGAGCGCCTCCGGAGAGGGGCGTCTCGGCTGGTACGGAAAGACCGATCCGTGGACGGCGCACCGCCACTCGCTGGACCACGCGCTGGGCGGGCGCAGGCCGCCGAAGCAGCGGGGGCAGGTGGGCGCGGCTCTCACAGTTACCCACGGTGCTTCCGCCGGTGCGGTGAAGTCAAGGGCCCACCCGTTATCTCGGCGTAATCTTGGTACATGCGGGTGAGGTGCGTGGGTGGCGTCGTGCTGGACGACGCGGGCAGGTTCCTGCTGGTCCGGCGCGGGCGCCCGCCCGGGGAGGGCCTGTGGTCGCTGCCGGGGGGCCGGGTGGAGGACGGCGAGTCCGACGCCGAGGCGCTGCGGCGCGAGCTCCGCGAGGAGACCGGCGTGCCGGTCACGGTGGGTGCCCTGGCGGGCATGGTCGAGCGGCCCGGTCCCGGCGGCGTGGTGTACGAGATCTACGACTACCTGGCCGCGCCGGGGGACGGCACGCCCCGGCCCGGGGACGACGCGGCCGACGTGGGCTGGTTCACGCCAGCCGAGCTGGCCCGGCTGCCGCTCACCACCGGCCTGCTGGACGCGCTCACGTCCTGGCGCCTGCTGGACGGCGACGGCTGACGGGCCGGTTCCGCGGCGACGCCACCCGGAGCACCGGTACCGCGTTCGCGGTTGATGGCGCCGTGGACGAGGCCGTTCCGGGGCAGCGGCGGGCACCTGTCAGCGGCTGAAGGTGGTGCGCCACAGGGTGAGGTGGTCGGTGGTGTAGGTGGTGGAGCGGCCCACGGCGACGACGCGGTCGTCGATCACGGCGATGGCGCCGAGCCATTGGGCGCCGTCGCCGGTCATGCCGTCGCCGGTCAGCGCGTGCCGCTGCCAGTCCAGGCCGTCGCGGGACGTCCACACGGTGGCGTCCTGGGTGGCCGGCGCGCCGTAGGAGCCCACGGCGACCAGGCCGGACGGCGACGAGGTCATGTCCAGCACGGCGGCGGTGTCGTCGGCGGGCAGCCAGGAGTACTCCCAGCTCTCCCCGTCGTCGCCGGACACCGCGGCGAACGGCCGCTCGACGCCCTTGTCGGTCGTGGCGGCACCCACCGCGATCACGTCGCCGTCGCGGACCACCACCCGGCGCAGGCTCGCCGACCGCGCGCCGTCCGGCACCACCCGCTTGCGGGCGGTCCAGTTCAGGCCGTCCTGCGACACCCACACCACGCCGGACGTACGGCCGGTGCTGCCCGAGCCGCCGACCGCCAGGTAGCCCTCGGCGGTGGCGGTGACGTCCTCGATGTGCACGTCGGCGCCCCCGGCGGGCAGGCTCTGCGGCGCGGAGCGGGAGAAGCGTTTGAGGTCGGCGGTGAACCACAGCGCGGCGACCACCCCGCCGGGGCCGCTGTCGTCGCCCGCCAGCACGTACCCCTTGGGCCCTGCGGTGACCACCCGTGGCACCACGGCGTACCGGCCCGAGGCGCCGAGAGCGGGTGACTGCGGCGCGGGACGCCAGTCCTTCCCGTTGGAGGAAACGGCCAGCAGCGGCCGGATGAACGCCGAGTCGGCCGTGGCGCTGCCCACCGCGAGCCAGCCCTGCGGGCCGTGCGCGACGTCGTTCAGCGACTGCCGTCCCGCGCCGCCGAGGGACGGGGAGCGGGCCGGTGTCCAGTTCTGGCCGGTGGGGCTGGTCCAGATCCCGGCGTCGCCCTTCACCGAGCCGACCGCGACGAACGACTCGCCCGCCGCGACGAGGGCCGCAGTGTCGCGGGCCTGGCGGGTCAGGCCGTCGACGTCGGCCAGGGGGACGGGCGCGGCGGCCTTGCCCTTGCCGGCGGTCATCAGGACCGCCAGGTTGTCCAGGCCGTCGGCCCGCTGGTCCCCGGCGGCGACCAGGGTCCCGGCGTCGGTGATCGCCAGGCCGCGCAGGGTGCCGGGGATCTGGCCGAGGTCGGTGCTCTCGGTCCATTTCTTGCCGTCGTCGCTGGTGAAGACGGCGTACCGCTCCCAGCCGGACTCGGCGACCGCCGCCACGCCCGCCTTGGACGAGGCCAGGCCGCGCACGCCGGTCGCCTCGCGGCCGAGGCCCTCGATCACGCCGCAGTGGCGCCATTCGTCGCCGAGGTCGGAGCAGTACACCTTGACCTCGCCGGCGTCGGACTTCTGCAGGGTGGGCACCAGCACGAAGCCCTTGTCGGCCACGGCGAGCGCGCCGGGCTCGGGCCGTACGCCGGGCAGCGCGGCGGCGGTGCGCAGCCAGGTGCGGCCCCCGTCGGGGGAACGCAGGATGACCGAGGTGCTGTCGCCCTTGCCGGGGTCGGCGAGCGCGACGACGGCGTCGCCGCGGGCGGCCACGGCCCGGATGGCGCGCACCTTGTCGGTGGTGCCGATCTCCCGGGTGTCCACCCGGCTCCAGCTCTGGCCGTCCGGCGAGACCCAGGCGACCGGGCCGTACCCGCCGTCGGGCAGCGCGGTGGACCCCACCGCGACGAAACCGCCGGCGGTGCGGGCCAGGTCGATGATCCGGTCCCCGCTCCAGAACGGCGTGAGTCTGGCGGGGTCGACGGCGGTCCAGGAACGGCCGTCGGTGCTGGTCCACATGCCGCGCGCCGCGGGTCCCGCCGCGCCGGGGGCCTCGGTGCCCGCGGCCAGCCACAGGCCGTTCCCGCCGGCGACCCGGCCCGCCGACCTGGCGGACTGGTATCCGGTGGCCCCGGAGACCCGGCCGAGCTCCCAGGTGGCGCCACCGTCGTCGGACACCAGGAACAGGGGGCGCGGCACGGGGCTGGTGGTGTCGCTGCCGACCGCGACTACGGTCGAGCCGACCGAGGTGACCGCGCTGAGCACCTGGCGGGAGCCGTTCCCGCTGGTGCCCTCCGGGGCCACGAACGCCTGGTCGCCCGAGCCGCCGTCTCCGGCGGCGAGCCGCAGGCCCGAGCCGGTCGGGGAGTTCACCCAGTTGACGATCACCAGGCCGAGCCCGGCCGCCGCCAGCAGCACGACCACGACGAAGACGGGTGTCAGCAGCCCTCGCCCCGAGCGGCGCGGCACGACGGTCCTGCGTGGCGCGCGTGCCGGGCGGGTGGTGGTCTGGTCGCGGTGGTGCCGTCCGCGGCCGCCCCTGGCCGTCCTGGGCGGGCCGGAGGCCACGAGCACGTCGGGGGGCGGGGCGGGCGGACGGGAGCCCAGCGGGCGCCTGGGGGTCGCGGGACGGCCCCCTGGCGGACGGCCGATCCGCTCGCCGGTGGGGGTCTCCTCCAGCGGGTCGCCGTTCCCGTAGGTGATCTCCGGCTCGGCGTTGATGTTCGGCCCGACCCGGATCCCGGACGGCCCGTTCGGATGCCTGGGATCCTCGGCCGCGTATCCGGGTTCCTCGGCCGCGTATCCGGGATCTCCGGCCTGGTATTCGAGGTCCCCGGCCTGGTATCCGGGGTCCTCCGCCGCGTACCCGCCGGCCCCGGGCCGGTATCCGGCTTCCTCCGCCGCGTATCCGGCTTGGTATCCGGTGTCTCCTGCCGCGTACCCGGTGTCTCCTGCCGCGTACCCGGTGTTCCCGGCCGCGTACGCGGCTCCGGCGGCGGGTGCGGCCTCCTCGGCGTGACCCGGCTCCTCGGTCCTCTCCTCCCGGACGGCGCCGCCGGCGTGCCGCGGGGGCTTGCGGGGCGGGCCGGAGGCGACGAGCTTGTCCGGGCGGTCCACGAGGCGGCGGGGAGGCGGCGAGGGCTCGGTGGTCTCCTGGTATGGCTCATAGAGCTCGCCGGCCTCGGAGTACGGCTCCGCGTACGGGTCGGCCGTGTACGGCCCAGGGCCCGCGGAACCCGGACCGAACGGGTCGGACGCCGCGGAACCCGGACCGTACGGGTCGGACGCCGCAGAGCCGGGACCGTACGGGTCGGACGCCGCGGAGCCCGGACCGTACGGGTCGTGGGCCGCGGGATCGAGGCCGTAAGGGTCGGGCGGCGGGGAGTCGGGGGGTAAGGGGGCGCGGGCGGGGTGGTCGGCGCTGTGGCGGGGTTCGGAGTAGGGGCGCGCGTAGGGGTGGCGGCCCGGGGTGGCGGGGCGGGGCGGGTCGGCGGGGGCGCCGGTGTCCGGGGAGCCCTCGCCGGGGGTGGGGGCGCCGAAGGGGGGCAGGGCCCAGGGCGAGTCGAGGGGGGTGCCCCGGGAGTGACCGCCGGGCGGGCCGGGCGGGGAGTGGTGAAGGGTCGGCGGGGATGCCTGGGCCGGGTGGGATCCGGATCGGCGTGACGTGCTCCCATGGTCGGCGGCGTCGTCCGGCGACCATCCTGACGAGCGCGGGTCGTGAGGGCCCGAGGCCACGCTCAGCACCTCCTCGTCGGCAGCCTAACCCAGTTTGATGGGCGTGAATCGGGACCGTTCCACCGAACCTCCGCGCATCCGGTGTGTAGCCCACAGATCCGTTGTGATCGTACCGATACCCACCCATGCCCGGTGATCACACGACCGGAGGGGATCACGGCCCGTCTCGCCCTCGCCGCCAGCGCGCACCTCCCTGGGGCCGACCGCCGACCCGTACACATTCCAGGGCAACACGCCGAGGGCCTTTCTGGCGAGACCTCTCTAGTCAGATTTATCTAGAGAGCGTCGGAATTGCCCGCTTTTGGGCGATTATCACGACACCTACCGCGAAAACCACCAACTGGACGGCCGTCCCGGCGACCGCCTGCCACGGCACCGACCCCTGCCGCAGCGCGTCGCCGAGGTCCCCGGACGCCGCGGAGGGCAGGAAGCTCACGATGTTGTTGAGCACGTGCAGCGCGATCGGCGCCTCCAGCCCGCCGGTCCGCACCGCCAGCCAGCCCATCAGGGCACCGAAGGAGAACACGTCGAGGATGCCCCAGTCGGTGTAGGCGTGCAGGGACGTGAACGCCGCCGCCCCGATCACGATGCCGGGCCACGGGGTGGTGAAGAAAGTGCCGAACGCCTGGAGCAGCCAGCCGCGGAAAAGGTACTCCTCGGCCGCCGCCTGGAACGGCACCAGCACCAGGATCATCACGAGGGCGGGCAGGAACCGCTCCCAGCCGACCCAGCCGAACATCCCGGTGAACCCCTCGCCGGTCAAGCCGAACGCCGCCATCATCGCGAGCTGCCCGAGGATCAGCGACACCAGCGCCACCCCGGAGCACATCAGCAGCCAGCCCCACCGCAGCCGCCCCAGCACCGACGACAGCGTGCCGGGCCTGCGGCGCTGGATCAGCCAGGCGACGCCGAACACCACGGGCAGCACCAGAGCGATGGACAGCAGTGTCACGGCCAGCTCGAACACCGGATCGCCGAACAGCCGCTCCTCCGCCATCACCACCGGGACGCCGACGATCCCCGCCACCACCGCCCCCGCCGTGATCACCAGGACGCCGATCGCCAGGTACGCCACCGCGAGCACCACCGTCCCGAGGACCGGCCGCCACCAGCGATGCCACGGCGTACGCCCCAGATGGTCGTACCGCGTGCCACTCGGCACGGGCGCCGTCCACGGCACCGGCTCCGGCGGCCGTCCCCACGGCGCCGGTCCCGGGTAGTGACCACCGGGCGGCGGCCCGCCCGGCCCGTACGCCGGAGGCCACGCGGCACCGGGCGGCGGAGGCTGCCCGGGACCAGACCCAGAGGACTGCCCGGGACCATACGCGGGGGGCTGCCCGGAACCCTGCGCGGGGGGCTGCCCGGGACCGTCCGCAGGGGGCTGCCCAGGTCCGTGGGCCGGAGGCTGCCCGGGGCCGTGCGCGGAAGGCTGCCCGGGGCCGTGAGCCGGGGGTTGCCCCGCGCCTTGCGCCGGGGGCCGCTCCTGTCCCGGGTGGTCGCCCGGAGGGGTCCACGGCTGGTGCGGCTGAGCCCCGTGTGACGGTTCGTGCATGTCCGTCATTCTCCCCACTCAGACGGTTGACCGCGCCGGTTCGAGCACGCGGAACGGCAGCTCATTGTGCGCATTTCTTCATAGACGGCCGCCCGGCGAAGGCGCACCCTGCAAGGCAGAATCCGAATTCATCAGGAGTAGATCATGAAACGGCTAGGCCCATTCCACACGCTGGCCGCGGGAGTGGTGTTCACGGCCGCCCTCGCCGCCCTCACCGTCGGCACCACCCCGGCGTCCGAGCCCACCGCCGCCAACGTGGAGGCCCCTAGGGCCGAGCCCACCACGGCGAGCACGGACCGCGTCGTGCCGGAGCCCACGGCGACCCCGACGGCCGCCGCCGACCCCACCCCGAAGCGCGCCGACTACGCGGGCGTCGCCCAGCGCAACGGCGGCCTGATCGCGATCTCCGTCAAGAACGGCAAGGCCGTCGCCTACTTCTGCGACGGCCGGATCGAGGCCTGGCTCAAGGGCACGGCACAGGACAACACCATCACGCTGACCGGCAAGAACTCAGTGATCACCGCCGCCCTCGGCGACGGCAAGGCCCAGGGCCGGGTGCAGGTCGGCTCGGGCAAGTGGCGCTTCGCCGCCCCGCTGGTCAAGAAGCCGTCCGGCCTGTACCGCGCCACCGCCGTCGTGCGGGGCGCCCGGGTCGTCGGCGGATGGATCAAGCTTCCCGACGGCCAGCAGGTCGGCGTCGTGAACATCGCGGGCACCCCGTCCCCGGCCCCGACCCTCACCCCCGGCTCCCCGGTCACGGTCGGCGGCGAGCAGATCGTGCCGCAGGACACCGACGCCTTCATCGACGAATTCTGAACGAGGACCCCACCCATGACCATCCCTCAGCCGCACCCCGCCGCCCAGCCCGCCGAAGAACCCGCCGGGCCCGCGCAGCCCGCCGGCCCCGCGGCGGCGAAGCAGTCCGCCGCTCCCTACCTCGTGCCGTTCCTCATCGGCGCCCTGGTGTCCATCGCGCTCGGCGTGTACGGCCGCGCGCACACCCCCACGGGCTACGCCGTCGGCCTGGCCGGTTTCTCCGGCGCCCAGGCCATGAAGTCATGGCTGACGACCGGCACCCTGCTCCTGGTGATCGTGCAGATCGTCTCGGCGCTGGTGATGTACGGCAAGATCCCGGGCGTGCGGGGGCCGTCCTGGATCGGCGGCCTGCACAGGTGGTCGGGCCGTGCCGCGTTCCTGCTGTCGGTCCCGATCGCGTTCCACTGCCTGTACGCCCTCGGCGCGCAGTTCGACGTGCCCCGGGTGATGATCCACTCGCTGCTCGGGACGTTCTTCTACGGCGTGTTCGTCGCCAAGATGCTCTCGCTGCCCAAGAAGAACCTGCCCGGCTGGGTGCTGCCGGTCCTCGGCGGCCTGGCGTTCACCGCGCTCGTCGGCCTCTGGCTGACCTCGTCGTTCTGGTTCTTCACGACGTTCGGCATCACGCTGTGACCAGGGGTCAGGGCGGTGGGGCGGCGGCCGGCCGCATGCCCGCCGCCCGGCCCTTGGCCGCCACGACCAGCGCCATCTTGCGGGACGCCTCGTCGATCATCTCGTCCCCCAGCATCACCGCGCCCCGGCCGTCCACCGTGGTGGCGCGCTCGTAGGCGGCCAGGATGCGCTCGGCGTGGTCGTAGTCGTCCTGGTCGGGGGAGTACACGTCGTTGGCGGCGTCGATCTGGGACGGGTGCAGCACCCACTTGCCGTCGTAGCCGAGCGCGGCCGACCTGCGCGCCACCTCGGTGAAGCCGTCGAGGTCCCTGATCTGGAGGTACGGCCCGTCGATGGCCTGCAGCCCGAACGCCCTGGCGGCCATGAGGATGCGCATCAGCACGTAGTGGTAGGCGTCGCCCTCGGTGTACCCGGGCGGCTGGCGGCCCACCACGAGGGTCTTCATGTTGATTGAGGCCATGAAGTCGGCGGGCCCGAACACCAGGGCCTCCAGCCGCGGCGACGCGGCGGCGATGGCGTCGACCTCGACCAGGCCGCGGGCGCTCTCGATCTGCGCCTCGACGCCGATGCGGCCGGCGGGCAGCCCGTTGGCGCGTTCGATCTGGGTGAGCAGCGTGTCCAGCCAGGCGACCTGCCGGGCGTCCTCGACCTTGGGCAGCATCAGGCAGTCCAGGGCGTCCCCGGCCCCCTCCACGACCTCGATCACGTCGCGGTAGGTCCACTGCGTCGACAGGTCGTTCACCCGTACGACGCGGGTGCGGCCGGTCCAGTCGCCGTCCCGCAGGGCCGCGACGACGTTCTTCCTGGCCTGCTCCTTGGCGCCGGGCGCCACCGAGTCCTCCAGGTCGAGGAACACCTCGTCCACGGGCAGTCCCTGGGCCTTCTCGATGAACCGGGGGTTGCTGCCGGGCACCGCGAGGCAGGAGCGACGGGAACGCATGCGATCACCGTAACCCCTTCGCGCGGACGGGCCGGTCTGTGGGTGCGTCACAAAGCCTGTGCCCGGTTCTTGGCGCGGACCGCGCAGGGATTTATCAGTACATGTCCGGACAATGGAAGTCTGAATCTGCCATAGAGAAGAGATAGATGATGAGCAACGCGCACGTGGTGGCCAGGCCCGCCGTACTGTCCGATCTCATCCCCGGCAAGCTGGTCAGGGACATCGCCCTGGTGGTGGGCTTCGTGGGGCTGACCGGTGTGGCGGCGCAGGTGAGCCTCCCGTTGCCGGGCACTCCCGTGCCGTTCACCCTGCAGACCTTCGCGGTGCTGCTCGGCGGCGCCGCGCTCGGCCTGCCGAGGGCCTTCACCGGCATGGCGCTCTACCTCCTGGTGGGGCAGCTTGGGGTGCCGTGGTTCGCCCCGTCGGGCGGCAACGCGACGCTCGGATACGTCGTGGGGTTCGTGCTGGCCGCCTCGGTGACCGGCGTCCTGGCGAGCCGGGGAGGTGACCGCACGCCGCTGCGCACCGTCGCGACGATGACCTTCGGCACCCTGCTGATCTACGTGGTCGGCGTGCCATGGCTGATGGTGGCCACCGGCATGGACCTGCCCGCCGCGATCGGCGCCGGGGTCGTGCCGTTCCTGATCGGGGACGGCCTCAAGGTGCTGGTCGCCGCCGGGCTGCTCCCGGCCGCCTGGAAGCTCTCCGGGCGCTGATCGCCTCGCCCCGGCCGGAGGCTCCGGCCGGGGCGGCCCGAGGCGTACATTGCTCTTGTGAGCCTCGCACTGATCGAAGAGGGGGCCCGCAAGTCGGGCATCCTGTGGATCTCCGTGGCCGGCCGCGACCTGGCCGCCTGGCACGTCTGGCACGAGGGCGCGATCTACGTGGTGACCGGCGGCGGCGAGCAGTCGCTCCCCGGCCTGGCGGACGCGTCCAGGGTGCGGGTGACGCTGCGCAGCAAGGACAACGGCGCCCGGCTGGTGGTGTTCGACGCCGACGCCGAGGTGGTCGATCAGGCGTCGCCCTCGGTGGCCGCCGCGCGGGCCCTGCTGGCCAAGGAGCGGCTCAACGCCGTCGACTCGGCCGGGCTGCTCGCCCGCTGGGCCGCGGGCACCTCGGTCGTCCGGCTGACGCCCGCCGTGGCCGACTGAGCCAGCAGCGCCCCGCCGAGCACGATGGCGCCACCCACGATCTGCGGCACGCCGAGGTGCTCGCGCAGCAGGAACCACGCGACCACCGACCCGGTGACCACCTCCAGGGACGCGAAGGTGGACCCGATGGCGGCCGACAGGCGCCGCACCGCGTAGACGCCGGTGACGTACGCCACCACGGTGGCGACCGCGATCAGCACCACCGTGGGCAGCATGGCCGGGACCGTGAGGCCGGACAGGGTGACGGCGTCGCCGAACGAGGCCCAGGGGATCTGCCACGGCGAGGCGAGCGGCGTGAGCACCAGCGCGGCGCCGGCGAGGCCCCAGGTGATGAGGCCCACCGGCTCGACGTCCGCCGAGTAGGCATCGCTCATCAGGAAATATCCGGCGCAGCACGCCGCCGCGACCAGCCCGAGCGTCAGCCCGATCCCGTCCAGCGCCAGCCCGTGCCACACCTCCACGACGACGCAGAGCCCGGCCACGACGATCGCGGCCCCGCCGTAGGCCGCGCGCGGCAGCCGCAGCCGCCGGACGAACCGCACCCACAGCACCACCATGACCGGCGAGCTGTACTCCAGCAACAGCACGACGCCGACCGGCAGCCGGGTGATGGCCAGGAAGAACAGCGCCTGCACGCCCGCCACCGCGACCAGCGCGTAGACGGCGAAGAAGGGGCCCTGGCCGCGCGGGACGCGCAGCGCGGAGGGCCGTACCACGGCGAGGATCACCGCGAGCAGCACGGCCGCGCCCGCCATGCGCACCCACACGGCCTGCAACGGGGTCAGGCCGATCTCCCCCACGAACTTCGCCGCCGTCCCGGAGAAGCCGAAGCACCACGCCGAGACGACCGCCGCCGCCAGTGCCGCGCCCCGCATGCGCCACCTCCAGGTAATTACCGTTCAAGGCTTTTGATGCTGTCACAGTCCGTCAGAAGGCGGCAACCGACTTCCGAGGGCTGAGACGGCAGGTTGATACGGCTTTTAGGAGGGTCCGTGGCGCGCGATCCACCCCGCCTCGTACGCTGCCAAGGTGAGGATCTTCATCGCCCGGCTGGCGGGGACCGCGGTGTTCGATCCCGCCGGCGACCGGATCGGCCGGGTCCGGGACGTGGTCGTGGCCATGCGGCCCAACGACCCGCCGCGCGTGCACGGCCTGGTCGTGGAGGTACAGCCGCGCCGCAGAGTCTTCCTGCCCATCACCCGGGTGCGCGGCATCGAGGCCGACGCCGTGGTGTTCACCGGCGCGCTCAACGTGCGGCGCTTCGAGAAACGGGCCATCGAGACCCTGGCCCTCGGCGAGATCCTCGACCTGGCCGTCGAGGTCGGCGGGGAGAAGGTGACCGTCCTCGACCTCGCCATGGAGCAGACCAGGACCGGCGAGTGGCTGATCACCAAGGTGGCCGTGCGGCGCGGCGGCCGGGGCCTGCGGCGGCGCGGGGAGACGTTGGTGGTCGACTGGGCCGAGGTGCGGGGGTTCGAATCGGTGCAGGCAGACCAGGGGGCCGCCAACCTGCTCGCCGCGTTCGAGGAGACCCGCCCCGCAGACCTGGCCAACGCGCTACGCCACCTGCCGGACAAGCGGCGGGCCGAGGTCGCCGCCGCCCTGGACGACGAGCGGCTCGCCGACGTGCTGGAGGAGATGCCCGAGCGGGACCAGATCGGCATCCTCAGCAAGCTGGACGCCGACCGCGCGGCCGACGTGCTCGGCGAGATGGACCCCGACGACGCGGCCGACCTGCTCCAGGACCTGCCGCCCACCCAGGCCGAGGCCCTGCTCGCCCGGATGAAGCCGGACGAGGCGGCCCCGGTGCGGCGGCTGCTCACCTACCCGGAGAACACCGCCGGCGGCATGATGACCAGCGAGCCGATCATCATGCCGCCGCACGCCACCATCGCCGAGGCCCTCGCCGCGATCCGGCGGCAGGACCTCACCCCGGCGGTCGCGGCCGTCGTGTACGTCACCCGGCCGCCGGTCGAGACGCCGACCGGCAAGTTCCTCGGGGTGGCGCACTTCCAGCGGCTGCTGCGCGAACCGCCGTCCTCGCTGCTCGGCGGCGCCATCGACACCAGCATCGACCCGATACGCCCGGAACTTCCGCTGCGCGGGGTGACGTTCTACCTCGCCACCTACAACCTGGTGGCGGTGCCCGTGGTGGACGAGAACGGCCGCCTGGTCGGGGCGGTCACGGTGGACGACGTGCTCGACCACCTGCTGCCGGAGGACTGGCGCGAGCACGACGAGCAGGCCCCCGAGGGCGAGACATCCGGCCACGCCGGGCCGGAGGTGCGCGGTGGTGGTTAACCGGCTCGACCAGCCGAGGGAGCTGCGCCGCACCTTCCGCCCGCACTACGACCCCGAGGCGTTCGGACGGCTGTCCGAGCAGTTCGCCCGGTTCCTCGGCACCGCCAGGTTCCTGGTGTACATGACCGTGTTCATCACCGTCTGGGTGGCCTGGAACTGGACGGCCCCGCCCCACCTGGTGTTCGACCACTACCCCTTCATCTTCCTCACCCTGATCCTGTCGCTGCAGGCGTCGTACGCCGCCCCGCTGATCCTGCTCGCGCAGAACCGCCAGGCCGACCGGGACCGGGTGCAGGCCGAGCGGGACCGGCTGGCGTCCGAGCGCAACCAGGCGGAGGTCGAGTACCTCACCCGGGAGATCGCCGGGCTGCGGCACGCCCTGGGTGAGCTGGCGACCCGCGAATTCATCCGGGACGAGCTGGAGCATTTGCTGGAGGATCTGCGCCGCCCCGGCGAACGCGGGCCGGACCGGTGAGTTTCGCGGCACACCGCCACAATGGTGTCTCTTGAGCGTCACGAGAGGAGCCACGGTTCGTCGGATCGGCCCTGGGTTCGTAGCATGGATCCATGGCACCAACCCCAGATTTGGTGACGGCCGCCCTGGCGACGGTCAACGACCCGGAGATCCGCCGGCCGATCACCGACCTTGACATGGTCAAGAGCATCGATATCTCCCCCGATGGGGTGGTGCGGGTCGGTGTGTACCTCACCGTCGCGGGCTGTCCCATGCGCGACACCATCATCCGTGACGTCACCGCCGCAGTCGGCAAGGTCGAGGGCGTCAGCCGCGTCGAGGTGGACCTCGACGTGATGAGCACCGACCAGCGCAAGAACCTCCAGACCAAGCTGCGCGGCAACCGCGGGCCGGAGAAGGAGATCCCCTTCGCCAAGCCCGGTTCGCTCACCCGCGTCTTCGCGGTCGCCAGCGGCAAGGGCGGGGTCGGCAAGTCGTCGGTCACCGTCAACCTCGCGGCGGCGATGACGGCGAACGGCCTCAAGGTGGGGGTGCTGGACGCCGACATCTACGGCCACTCGATCCCCCGCATGCTGGGCGTGGCCGACCGGCCCACCAAGGTCGAAGAAATGATCATGCCCCCCGTGGCGCATGACATCAAGGTCATCTCGGTCGGCATGTTCAAGCCGCCGGGCAACAACGCCGTGGTGTGGCGCGGCCCCATGCTGGACCGCGCGCTGCACCAGTTCCTCGCCGACGTCTTCTGGGGCGACCTCGACGTCCTGCTGATGGACCTCCCCCCCGGCACCGGCGACATCGCCATCTCGGTGGCCCAGCGCATGCCCACCGCCGAGATCCTGGTCGTCACCACCCCCCAGCAGGCCGCCGCCGAGGTGGCCGAACGCGCCGGCTCCATCGCCTCCCAGACCCACCAGCAGATCGCCGGCGTCATCGAGAACATGGCCTGGCTCCCCTGCCCCCACTGCGACGAACGCATAGCCGTCTTCGGCGAGGGCGGCGGCCAAGCCGTGGCCGACGGCCTCACCCGCACCCTGGGCACCCGGGTCCCCCTCCTCGGCCAGGTCCCCATCGACCTCCGCCTCCGCGAAGGCGGCGACAACGGCAAGCCACTGGTCCTCACCGACCCCGACGCCCCCGCCGCCGCCGAACTCCGCCGCATAGCCGCCACCCTCAGCAAAAAACCCGGCACCCTCAAAGGCATGCGCCTGAACCTCTCCCCCACCGCCCACTGACCCCACCCGCCCGCGCCGCCCCCATCCCGGCGGCGCGGACACCTCGGGTCCCCACCACCTTCACCAACGCCTGACGAACCACACGCCCTTGCCACCGTCCGGCTGGGGGTCCATGCCCCAGTGGGAGCTCAAGGCCGCCACGATCCGCAGGCCACGGCCGCATTCAAGGTCTTCGAGGACGCGTTGCTGAGGGACGAATAGCGGCCCGGGATCTCTGATGTCACCGCCCAGGCAGCGGCCGGCCAGGCGGAGCCGCAGAGTTATCGGGCCAGGGGGAGCGTGTTCGATCGCGTTGGTGTAAATCTCGCTGACGATCAGGACGACCTCATCGACGAGGCCGGAGACCCCCCACCCGCAGAATGTCCGCGACCATGTCACGGGCTTGGCGACCGCCTCGGGAACCTTCCTCCGTGCAGCCACATTGCAGTCACAGGTCAATCGGCGCCCCCCTCCCTCGGGAGGTCCTTGCCCTCACCCGCCGGCTGCCTGACGAGCAGATGCCGGACCAGGCGCCGATCCCCACGGCTCAGGCGAGCCGTAGGTGGAGGTTTCGGGGGGCGAGGGGGGCGAAGCCCCTGGGAAGTACAGCCCGAGCCGGAATGCGCTCTGCGCATGGAGGTGAGGACCACCTCCCGGTGCCGCCACGCCTGCCCCGTCTCGCCCAGCCTGGCCGCGGTGTACGCCAGCTCGAAGTTGAGTGCCCCCCACATGGCCAGCAGATCGGCCCCCGCGTCTCCATGTGCGGCCGTATGGCTGCGATGCCCTGCGTGTGACGGCCTTTGCGGCGTCGGAGTCGCCGGTGTCCCGGTGAGCCTGGGCCAGCGGTCGGGGTCGGGCGAGACGTGGGTGGGGGTTTCGGGGGGCGAGGGGGGCGAAGCCCCCTGGGAAGTACAGCCCGAGCCGGAATGCGCTCTGCGCATGGAGGTGAGGACCACGGCGTGGGGGGCGAGATGCGTCTTGTGCGTGCTTGGGGTGTCCCCGCGCCGTCCCCTCCGGCGGCGCGGGGGTGGGGGGTGTCAGTCGGTTGGGGGGGTTGTGACGTGGTGGTAGCGGTGGGTGGTGGTTATGGTGCCGCCTGCTTTTTCGATGCGGGCGCGGTTGCCTGGGCGGAGGGTCGGGGAGGGGAAGGAGCCTATGGCGGCGATTATGTACTCGACTCTGCCGGGGACGATGCTGTCGTCGCGGGTCCAGAAGGCGGCTTCGGCGTTGTTGACGCGGGAGGGGATGCTGATCTCGTCCTGTAGGGCGAGGACCAGCTCCTGTTCGAAGATTTCCTGGATCATCCGGAGGGGGAGGTGGACGGTGACCAGCAGCAGCGAGTGGGAGGGGCGTAGCCGCAGTACGTCCAGGGCCGCCTCGTCGTACGGCAGGGCGCCTGCGACGGAACGGAAGCGCGGGTCCGTCGTGTCGGCGCCGAGTTGCTGGATGCGGGGGCGCATGGCGAAGAATCCGGAATCGCTGACCAGGACCGAGTTCACGACGCACAGGTAGGCCGGTGGGAAGCCGTCGCCCGCCTCGCGGTAGAGGCTGCGGACGAACAGGGTGCCGGGCGGGTGGGGCAGGTCGCCGGCGCCGGGCATCACGTCCGTGGTCATGGCCTTCTCGAACGTGGACGTCACGGTCGAGGGGTGCAGCCGGATGTCGCAGAAAGTCAGGTTCCGCATGACTCAGGTCACCACCCTGGTCGTGCCGGGCCGCGTGTGCGGGGCTTTGCTCATGGTTCGTGCGGGATCGCTCACGACGCCGCTCCCTCCGGTGCGCGTCGTCGCCGACGCGGTGGATCCGTCACATACCAGAGGCGGAGAGCGGGCCGCTGATACACCCGTGGCGCGGCGGATCCGGATGAGCCCGGTTCCCGCCGGCGGTCACGGCCGAGGAGCCGTCCGGGCCCCGGCGCGGGTGCCTAGGCGCGGGACCCCGTCCGGACGCCGACGCGGGACCCCGTCCGGGCCCCGGCGCGGGTACCCGGCCCGGCGCCTGGTCGGAAACGGGGTGCCAGCGGGGTGGTCAGGTGGCTTCGGAGTCGTAGGGGGGGACTTCGCCGTAGCCGAGTTCGCTTGTGGGGGTGGTGACGTACTCGGGGGAGTCGCCGGGGGTGGGGTCGGGGGTGGTGGGGCGGTTCCAGTCGTCTTCCAGGTCGGAGAGGAGGTGTTTGCGGACGAAGTTCTTGGGGTGGAGGTCGGTGGGGTCGAAGTTGGCGAATTCCGGGCCCAGGTTGTCCTGGAGGTCGGTGCGGGCGTTGTTGGCCATCTGGCGCAGCTGGCGCAGGGCGCGGCCCGCTTGGGCGGCGGCCTGCGGCAGCTTCTCGGGGCCCAGCACCAGCAGGGCGATGACCACGAGTGCCAAAACCTCAGCCCAGCCGAGTCCGAACACCGCAATCTCCTCAATCTCCGCACCGGCGTCTCGCCGGCACGTCTGGCCGCCCCCGGCGGCCTGGCAACAACCAGACTAATGTCCCTGTCCGGCTGAGGCACCACACGGTGCGGAGGGGAACACTCAGGACGGCTGGGGGGTCGGCACGGCGACGGCGTCGACGGTCACCGTCGCGGTGCGCACCTGGCCGTCCCGCTGGTACTTGACGGCCACCTTGCTGCCCGGTGCCTTGCTGCGGATGGTGACGATCAGCTCCGACGGCTGGGTCATGGGGGTGCCGTCGATCTCAAGAATGATGTCGCCCGCCTTCAGGCCCGCCTTGTCGGCCGGGCCGCCGGGGATCACCGGCTCCAGGCCCTGCGACGCCTCGGTGGCGATGCGCACGCCCTCGCCCTGGTAGTTCTCGTCCAGGGAGATGCCGATGCGCGACTTCTTGGCGGTGCCGGTGGCGATGAGCTCTTCGGCGATGCGGCGCACGTGGTTGATCGGGATGGAGAAGCCGAGGCCGATGCTGCCGCTCTGGCCGCCGCCGACGGAGCCGCCGAGCGTCGCGATCGCGGAGTTCACGCCGATCACCTCGCCCGCGCCGTTCACCAGGGGGCCGCCGGAGTTGCCGGGGTTGATCGCGGCGTCGGTCTGGATGGCGTTGATGAACGACGACTCCGAGCCGCCCTCGCCGCCGGCGGTGACCGGACGGTTGAGCGAGCTGACGATGCCGGTGGTCACGGTGCCGGTCAGGCCGAGGGGCGAGCCGATCGCGATCACCGGGTCGCCCACGACGACCTTGTCGGAGTCGCCGAGCGAGATCTCCGGCGAGCCGTAGGTCGTGTCCGGCTTGACCACCGCGATGTCCGAGCTCGGGTCCCGGCCGACGATCCGGCCTTGGGACGACTTCTTGTTGCTGAAGGTGACCTTGATGGTGCCGTTCGCGGAGGCGGAGGCCACCACGTGGTTGTTGGTGACGATGTAGCCACCCTTGATCAGGAAGCCGGAGCCGGTACCCGCCTCGCTGTTGCCCCGCACGTCCAGGGACACCACGCTCGGCAGCACCTTGGCCGCGACGCCCGCCACCGAGTCAGGCGCCCGGTTGATGATCGCTCCGGTGGGCGAGCCCAGGGAGTACGTCGGGTCGAGACCGGCGCCGGCGGGCCTGGTCAGCAGGTAGGTGCCGACGCTGCCGGCCGCGGAGGCGACCAGCGCGATCACCACGGCCAGCACGGTCAGGGTGCCGGTGCGCGGGCCGCGGCCGCCGGGGCTCCCCGGCTCGCCGGGGCCCGGCCGCCCCGGGCCGATCCCGCCCGGCTCGGCGAACGGCCGTCCCGGCGGGGGCGGCGGCGCCCAGCCGCGTCCCATGCCGTACGCCGCGCGCGGCGGAGGCGGGGAGAAGGAGTCGGAGGGGGAGGCGAAGGTGTCGGACGGCGAGCCGTACGAGTCGGTGCGCGTCCCGTACGACTCGGTGCGGGCGCTGTAGGACTCCGTGCGGGCCCCGTAGGCGTCGCTGCGCGGAGGGTACGGCTCGGCGGGCACGTGGTAGGCGCCGGTGGTGTAGGCGGCGTAGGGGTCCGCGGAACGGCCGTAGGAGTCCTGGCCGCCGCTCGGGTAGGCGGGCAACGGGCCGCCGGCCGGGTTGCCCCAGGCGCCGCGGTCGTCCGAGCTCGCCAGGATCTCGGGCGCGGCGTACGTCCCGCGCGCGGTGAAGGGGTCCTCACGCGCCGGATCGGCGGAGTACGCGTCGTGGCCCGCACCGGACGCCCGCTCGGGCACCGCCTGCTGATCGGCGGGCAGGAAGCCCGGCCGCCCGGTTCGATCGCCGTCCCCGGCGGGCCGCGCTTCGCCACCCCCCGAGCGGTGCGATGGACCGGCCACGTCCTCGTCCTCGAAGGCACGTGTGTCGTCGCTCATCGATCGCTCACTCCCGGAACACAGTCGACTCGGCTACGCCAGATTGTCCGTGTGTCCTTATACGCGGGGCGTAAACGGGGACCTGACGCGGCCCCCCCGATGGTATGCCCGCGTGGGAACGAGCGCGTCCCCGCCCGTGGACGGGGACCGCCGAATCATTGACGGGGAGTGGGAACGCCCGCCTTGCTCTGCCAGACGCCGCCCGTCGGGGTCACCGTGACGCGGTGCTGGTTGGCGAACATCTCGACCGGCGGCGCCGAGGGGCGGTTCTCCGGTCCGCCCACCATGAACAGCGTGCCGAGGGCGACGGCCGCCGAGGCCACCCCGACCGCGACGTAGCCCGCCCGGCGTCCCGGGCCTGTGCGCGCCGGGCCCCGCTGCGCCGCCCCGCGCCGCGGACGGTTGTCCGCCGGGGAGCCGGTCAGAGCATAAGAGGCAGGTGCCGGAAAAGGACGCACCCTCGGCGGGAGCGGCCCCCCAGGCTCGGCCATGCGCAGCAGTGATGTGGTGAGATCGGCCGGCATGCCGGGCGGAGGCAGGGAACGCAGGCGGCTCTTCAACGCCCGGATCGCATCCAGCTCCGCACGGCAGTCGGCGCAGAAGGTCAGGTGCGCGAGTGCCCGCTCGCGCTCGGCGTGCCCGAGTTCACCGTCTACGAGCGCTGACGCGCGCTCTCCGAGATGGCTCATGCTCCCTCCCTGGTAACGGTCGGGGGGAGTTCGTCGCGGCGGGGCGCCCGGTGTTCGAGCGCCTCGCGCAACTGACTGCGACCGCGATGGATTCGGCTGCGAACAGTGCCCAGCTTCACGCCCAGCGTCGCCGCGATCTCCTCGTAGGACAGGCCCTCGATGTCGCACAACACCACCGCGGCCCGGAACTCCGGGGCGAGCGCGTCGAGCGCCGCCTGGATGTCCGGCTCCATCTGGGCGTCGTCGAACACCTGGGCCGGCGACGGCTCCCGCCCGCGCAGCCGCTCGGCGGCGTCGTCGGCGAGGCCCTCGAACCTGATGCGCTGCTTTCGCCGCGCCATGTCCAGGAAGAGGTTGGTCGTGATCCGGTGCAGCCAGCCCTCGAAGGTGCCGGGGGTGTAGCTGGACAGGGATCGGAAGACCCTGACGAAGACCTCTTGGGTGAGGTCCTCGGCGTCGTGGACGTTGCCGGTCAGGCGGTACGCGAGGCGGTAGACGCGCGCCGAATGCTCGCGGACGACCTCCTCCCACGTGGGAGGAATCCAGTCCGCGCCTGGCAGCCGGGGGTCACCCCCTGGGAACGCACTGTCGGGAGTATCGGTCTGGTGGTAATCGTCCACCAGGACTCCTCTCTCCGGGACCACCGCTACAGCCATAGTGCCTGCTTTCGTCCCTTCGCGCGTACCTGGGGGCCAATGACATCCGGACCGCGTCCGTGGCTGGCCTTGAACAAAGGTCGTTCAAAGCGTGCAACGTACCCGTTGTGGCGTGAGTTCCCGTTCGGCCCCGTCTCCCCTAGGCTGCGACCAAAACGTGTCGCATGGTGAGAGCGGGAAGGAGAGGCCGATGGCCCCGACACCGACCAGTCCGGTGCAGGCCACGCTGGCCTACGCCGAGGAGTTCCATACCGAGGACGAGATCCTGACGGCCGCCAGGCGGAACGGCGCCGAGGTGGGGGCGGTCCCCATCCTGCCGGGCGGCGGCGCCGCCCTGTGCTTCCTCGCGACGGCGATCAGCGCCAGGTCCGTGGTCGAGGTCGGCACGGGCTGCGGGGTCTCCGGGCTGTGGCTTCTGCGCGGCATGCGGCCGGACGGCACGCTGACCAGCGTCGACGCCGAGCCCGAGCACCAGCGCCTGGCGCGCCAGGCGTTCGCGGCGGCGGGGTTCTCCGGCAGCCGCATCCGGCTCATCAGCGGACGTGCCCTGGACGTGCTGCCCCGCCTGGCCGACGGCGGCTACGACCTGGTGTTCTGCGACGCCGCCAAGCAGGAGTACGGCGACTACCTCGCCGAGGCGGTGCGCCTGCTGCGGCCGGGCGGCATCGTCGCCTTCGACAACGCGCTCTGGCACAACCGCGTCGCCGACCCGGCGCAGCGCGACCCCGACACGGTGGCGATCCGCGAGCTCGGCAAGCTCGTCCGCTCCGACGACCGCCTGCGCGCCCTGATGATCCCTCTCGGCGACGGCCTGCTCGCCGCCGTGAAGACCTCCGACTGACCCCGCGCCCCGCTAGGCCAGCCACTCCAGCAGCAGCCGGGTGCCGAAGCCGGTGGCGCCCTTGGTGTACACGCCGTCGTCGGCGGCGCTGCGGGCGACGCCCGCGATGTCCAGGTGGGCCCATCGCCTGCCGCCGGTGAACTCCCGCAGGAACAGCGCCGCGGTGATCGCGCCGCCGCCGTACTTGCCCTCGGCGTCGATGTTGGCGAGGTCGGCCACCGAGGAGTTCAGCGCCGGGCGGTACTCGTCGATCAACGGCATCCGCCACAGCGGGTCGCCGCTGGCCGCGCCCGCGGAGGTCAGCTCCGCGACCAGGTCGTCGTGCGCGGAGAACACCGCGCCGAGGTCGCGCCCGAGCGCGATGCTGATCGCGCCGGTCAGCGTGGCCAGGTCGATCACGGTGTCCGGCTGGAGGACCTCGTGGGCGTACGCCAGGGCGTCGGCCAGCACGAGCCTGCCCTCGGCGTCGGTGTTCAGCACCTCGACCGTCTTGCCGCCGTAGTGCCTGATCACGTCCCCGGGGCGCTGCGCGGAGCCGGACGGCATGTTCTCGGCCGCGGCGACCAGGCCCGTCACCCGGGCGCGGACGCCGAGGTCGCGCAGGGCGCCGAGCACCGAGATGACCACGGCGCCGCCCGCCATGTCGGTCTTCATGAACTTCATGCCCTCGGTGGGCTTGAGCGACAGCCCGCCGCTGTCGAACGTGATGCCCTTGCCCACCAGCACGACGTGCGTGCCGTCGGGGTCCTCGGGCACGTAGGACAACTCGATCAGCCGCGGCGGGCTCGCCGATCCACGGCCGACGGCGAGGATGCCGCCGAAACCACCGGCCGCGAGCTCCTCGGGCACCCACACCCGGGAGGTCAGGCCCGAGCGGGCGGCCACCTCGACGGCGCGTTCGGCCAGCCACTCGGGGTTCTTCTCCGAGGCCGGCGTGTTGGCGAGGTCGCGGGTGAGGGCCGTGGCGTGCGCCTTCACCTCGGCCCGGCGCAGCGAGAGGTCCGCCTGCTCGGGGCCGAGGACACGGATCTCGCCCACCGCCTTGGAGCGCTCCGCCCCGATGCGGAAGGTGTAGCAGGCGAGCAGGGCCCCTTCGAGCAGCGCCGTCCACCCCTCGTCGCCGGCGCCGCGCGGGAGCGTGAGTTCCAGCGCCCGGCGGCCCTTGGCCCGGCGCGCGACCGCGGCACCGGCCTTGCGCAGCGCGGCGGCCGAGCGGTCCCCCACGCCGTAGAGCAGTACCCGGCGCACGACGTCACCGTGCGTGACCGGGACTTCCACGATCTCCCCGGCCTCCCCCTTGGCGTCGTGGTGCGCCAGCAGGGCGGGCACCGGGACGGGGAGCGGCAGGTCGACGGTCAGGTCACCCCCGAAGGGGACGGCGGCGAACTCGGCGTCGTCCTTCGAGTCGGCCGGTGACCCGGTTAAGTGGAGCGCGGTCTCGATGGGCATGGTCCTCCCCCTGCCTGGATATGCGACGGCCCCGGCGTGGGGGCGCGCGGCCCGGCCGCCGGGGCCGTCAACTCGCCTGTATCGAATGGTTGTGTCAGGGGTATGTCAGCCGACGACGTTCTTCAGAGCGTCGCCAAGGGCTCTGGCCTCATCCGGTGAAAGTTCGACGACGAGCCGGCCGCCACCCTCCAGAGGGACCCGCATGACAATGCCCCGTCCTTCCTTGGTGACCTCCAGCGGACCATCGCCAGTCCGCGGCTTCATCGCCGCCATGCGTCTGTTCCCTTCCTGCCTCGGCCTGCGCGACGCCGAACGCGCTCCTCGCATCCGACCGCTCGCCGCTTTCACGTCTTCTGTGACGTCCTATTATCCCGCCTCGCGAGCGCACATGGGTAACGATCTCCTCCCAGAATGCGTTGTCCGGGGACCGCGCGCGGAAGAGACTGGACTACGTGAACGCCCGTGCCGCGCTATTCGATCTTTACGGGGACCACTTGCGGATCCGCGCCGGACGCGCGTCCGTGGCCGCGCTGGTGCGGCTGCTGGCGCCGCTCGACATCGCCCCGCCGGCCGTCAGGACCGCGATCTCCCGCATGGTGCGGCAGGACTGGCTGGCGCCGGTCCGCCTGCCCCAGGGCCCCGGGTACGCGCTGACGCCGAAGTGCGCGCGGCGGCTGGACGAGACGGCGCTCCGGGTCTACCGGAGCGGGTTCGCCCCCTGGTCGGGGCGCTGGCACGTGCTGGTGTTCCAGCCGGTGCGCGACCGCGGGCGGCGGGAGCGGCTGCGTGCCGACCTGTCGTTCCTAGGCTACGCCTCCCTCTCGGAGAACACCTGGATCGGCCCTCGGCCCTCCCCCGAGCTGGACGCGCTGCTGGAGGGCCAGACCCTGCCCGCCGACCGGTTCGACAGCACGCTCGACGGGGACCCGAGGTCGCTGGTCGCCCGCGCGTGGGACCTGCACGCCATCGCCCACGCGTACGAGGAGTGGATCACGCACGCCGCCTGCCTGGTGGGCGGGCTGGCCGCCGACGCCCCCGACGACCGTGTGTTCGCCGCGCGTAGCAGACTTGTGCACGGGTGGCGGAACTTCCTGTTCCGCGACCCCGGCCTGCCGCAGGAGCTGCTGCCGCCGGGGTGGCCGGGCGACAGGGCCCGCGCGTACTTCGAGCAGGAGGCGGCCCGGCTGCTGCCCGCGGCTGCCGCCTTCGTCGACCGTAACCTGGACAAGGGAGTCCATTGATGGATCAGCCATCCGCCACGGCGCCCGGAGCCCCGTCGAGCACCGCCGACGTGCACGGCCACGACCACGTGCTGACCGCCGTGGCGGATCAGGTGGCCACGATCACCCTGAACCGCCCGGACGCGATGAACTCGCTGACCCTGGTGATGAAGGCCGGCCTGCTCGAAGCACTGGAGCGGGTGCGGGACGACGCCGACGTGCGCGCCGTGCTGCTGACCGGCGCGGGGCGGGCGTTCTGCGGGGGCCAGGACCTGCGCGAGCACGCCGCCAACCTGAAGGCGGGAGCCGGGCTGGACGACACCGTGCGCGCGCACTACAACCCGATCATCATGACCATCATGGGCATGGGCAAGCCGGTGGTGGCCGCGGTGAACGGCGTCGCCGCCGGCGCCGGCGCCTCCCTGGCCTTCGCCTGCGACTTCCGCGTGGCCGCCGAGGAGGCCCGCTTCGCGACCGCCTTCGCCGCCATCGGCCTGGCCCCCGACTCCGGCGCGTCCTGGACCCTCCCCCGCCTGGTCGGCCCCGCCAAGGCCCGCGAGCTGCTGCTGCTCGGCGACCACGTGGACGCCGCCCACGCCCTGGAACTGGGCCTGGTCACCTCCGTCGTCCCCGCCGCCGAGCTGGCCGAGAGCGCCCGCGCCCTGGCCCTCCGCCTGGCCCAGGGCCCGACCTTCGCCTACGGCGCCATCAAGCAGGCCCTGGACTACTCGGCCGCCCACCCCCTGGAGGACTCCCTGGCCATGGAGGCCGACCTGCAGGACGCCTGCGCCAAGACCACCGACCACACCCGCGCCACCGAGGCCTTCCTCGCAAGACGCACCCCGGAGTTCGAGGGCCGCTAGGGCCCGTGCCGAAAGCAGCGCGTCTTCGGTGATGTCAGGAAGATGTCAGGCAGAAGGGGTGGCCGGCCGGGTCCAGGAGTACCCGCCAGCGTCCGTCGCCGGGCTGATGGTCCGGTTTGGCCGCGCCGAGTTCCAGGGCCAGCTCTTCCATCGCATCGAGGTCGTCGGCGCGGAAATCCAGGTGGAACTGTTGTGGCACGTCCTGACCCGGCCACTGCGGGGCCCGGTATCCGTCAACCCTCTGGAACCCGAGATCACAGCCGGAGTCGTCCGTCAGAGCGACGAACTCGTCCGTACCAAATAGTTCGCGCATCCCGGTCAGTGCACCGTAGAAGCCCGCCAGCGTCCGTGGGTCGGCACAGTCCAGAGTCACCCCTCGCAGTACGGCGCCTGGCACCATTCGCTCCTTCACGTCCGCGCGTCTGTCTCCGTGAGCCGCCGCCGCACGCGATCACCGGTCACAGCCACACCGTACTCGCCACATGCACCGCTGAAGTAGCGGTTTATCCCTGCCTCAGAGCAAACGGGTGGCTGTGACCGGCGCTTTCGGCACACGCCCTAGCCGCGGCGGGCGCAGCAGTCGGCCAGGTGGTCGTTGACCAGGCCGATGGCCTGCATCATCGCGTAGGCGGTGGTGGGGCCGATGAAGCGGAAGCCGTTTCGCTTCAGGTCCTTGCTCAGGGCCGTGGAGGCCGGGGTCGTGGCGGGCACGTCGGCCAGGGTGCGGGGTACGGGGGAGGCGGGGTCGGCGTATCGCCAGACGAGGTCGGACAGGCCGCCGGGCAGTTCGGCGGCGGCGCGGGCGTTGGCGACGGCGGCCTCGATCTTGGCGCGGTTGCGGACGATGCCCGGGTCGGCGAGCAGGCGCGCCACGTCGGCCTCGCCGAAGGCGGCCACGGCGGGGATGGAGAAGCGGGCGAACGCGGCGCGGAAGTTCTCCCGTTTACGCAGGATGGTCAGCCAGGACAGGCCCGACTGGAAGCCCTCCAGGGTGAGCCGCTCGAAGACCTGGTCGTCCCCGCGCACCGGCCGACCCCACTCTTCGTCGTGGTAGCGGATGTACTCGGGGGACGACCCGTCGGCCCATCCGCAGCGGACGACCTCCAGAGCACCTTCCGTCATCGGGCAACACCTTCACCGTCGTCGAACAAGCCGTGTGTTCAGGCTTCCTTCGACGCGGGACGCTCACCGGCGGGCACATCGGATCCGTTGGCCCCGGCCTTCGCGTCCCCCGGCTGCGCCTTGACGTCGTCCACCGGGTCGTCGGACGCCTTCTCGGGAACGCTACCCGACGGCTCCGACACTTCCGGCGCGGCGGCCGGGCCGGAGGCCAGGGGCCCGGCGGCCGGGGGCGAGACGGCCAGGGGCTCGGCGGCCGGAGGAGGCGCGGAGGCCAGGAGCTCGGCGGCCGGAGGCGCGGAGGCCAGGGGGGCCCAGGCCGGGCGGCTGAAGGTCTCCTTGTCCTTGCGGGCCTGGACGCGGTCGGCGAGCAGCTCGGCGAGCCGCTGCTCCAGGACAGCGATGTGGGTGTCGCGCTCGCCGAGGGCGGTGGCGGCGCGATGCAGGGTCTCGTCGACGCTGCGCGTGTTGTAGCCCACGAGGCTCACCGGCAGCTGCAACGCCATGACGTCGACCGCCGTGAGCTGCCCGGGGTCGGGCAGGTCCAGTGGAGGCACGTCGGGGGCGAACTCGGCGAGTTGCCCGCCACGTCCCTGGGAGACCATCACCACGCAGTACAGAACCGCCAGCGCGGCGATCGCTAGAAGGACCAGCACATACGAATCGTGCCACATCGCGGCCTTTGACCGCGCGCCGTTGTCCCTCAAGATAGATCTCCGCCCACTCTGGACAGCGCGGAATTCCTCGCCAGCGGCGATGTGACAGCATCGGGACCATGACCCCGGTGACGGTGATCGGCCTGGAAGAGCCCCTCGACCCCTCGTGGACGCAGGCGCGCTCCCCCGCCGAGGCCGAGCGCCACGTCGCCGCCGGCCGCACCGTCGTGGTCACCCTGGAGGGCGACGAGCCCACCCAGCTGGCCACCGCGTCCGTCTACGCGTGGCTGGGGGCCCGCGTCTTCCGCACCTCCCACGGCGCGCAGGTCCGCACCGCCCTCGACATGGTCGAGTCCCTGGCCGGCCGCCGCCCGCCCACCCTCACCCGCCGCGGCCTGGCCTGACCCGAGGACGGACCAGACCGGAGGATTCGGCTATTGCGGATTTAATGCATTAAACCGACAGAATCATGTTCCGCCCCATATCTACTGACGAGTATCGGAACACGCTTTCTCATAACAATCAGAACTGTCTCCGATGACAGATTTGACAATTCGCCTATATCATCACGGCTCGTGGCTAAAGCTGATCTTTCGCGCCCGTCGCTGGCCGACGATCTGTACTTTGTCATGCACGACGACGTCACCGGCCGCGCCCGACTACACACCCGGCTAGCGAGCCTGGGCCTGGCGGGCGCTGTCATCGGGGAGTTGATGCTCGCCGAGCGCGTCACCGTCGAACTCGCCTCCGGCCAGGACCGCCTCTACGTGACCTCGCGGCAGGCCACCGGAGATCCTCTCACGCAAGGCGTGCTCGACCACATCGTCGCCGAACCGCAACATCCGGTGGTCACCTGGCTGCTGTTCTTCGCCCGCACCGTCTACGCCGATATCACCGCCAGGATGATCGCCGCGAAACTGCTCAACCCGCCGGGGCGGCACCTATTGAAAAATCAACCAGCCACCCCGGTGAACGCGAACACGGCCGCGTGGCCCCTCGCACGGCTCAACCTCGCCGTCCGGCATCGCACGCCGCCCGTGCTGGAGGACTCCGTCCTCTACGGGCTCTTCGCCGCCACCGGCGGCGCCCAGCGGACCCTGTGGGAGCACGACCCCGCGTTCGTGGCCACCACGCTCGCCACGCTCCCCGTGCCGCTGCGCAGACTCGTCGTCCAGACCGAGGTCACCGTCGGCAAAGCGGTCATCAGCCGCCGGTGACCCACCCTTCCCCCACCTCACGGAGTTTCCGGATGTCAGTCACAGGGCAAAGGCCGAGCGCCGTCTCCGCGGCGCTGGCCAAGGATCGGCTCGGTGTGCCGTCGGTCGTGTTCTTCGTCGTCTCGGCGGCGGCGCCGCTGATGGTCGTCGCGGGCTCGGTCCCGACCGCGTACACGGTGACGGGAGTCATCGGAGTGCCGTTCGGGTTCCTGCTGCTGGGCGCGATCTTCGCGCTCTTCGCCGTCGGCTACGTGACGATGGCCAGGCACGTCGTGAACGCGGGCGCGTTCTACGCCTACGCCGCCCAAGGGCTCGGCAAGACGGCGGGCGTGGCCACCGCGTGGGTGGCATTACTGGCCTACAACGCGCTGCAACTCGGCCTCTACGGCATCATCGGGTCGGCGGCCGAGCCGCTGCTCGCCGACTGGTTCGGCGCCTCGCCGCCGTGGTGGGTGATCGGGCTCGCCGCGTGGGCGGTGACGGGTGCGCTCGGCCTGCTGCGGGTGGACGTCAACGGCAAGATCCTCTCGGTCCTGCTGGTCAGCGAGATCGCCGTCGTGCTGCTGTTCGACCTCGGCGACCTCACCCACGCCGCCCCGAGCGGCATCAGCTTCGAGGGCTTCAGCCCCGCCGCGCTGTTCGTGCCCGGCGTGGGCGCCGCGCTCGCCACCGTGGTCGCCGGGTTCGCCGGCATCGAGTCGTCGGTGGTCTTCGCCGAGGAGTCCAAGGACCGCGACAGGACCGTGCCCACCGCCACCTACCTCGGCATCGCGATCATCGCGATCCTGTACTCGTTCTCCGCCTGGGCCCAGATGGTGCCGACCGGCCCGGACGGCATCGTCAAGGCCGCCACCGAGCAGGGCCCGCTGCTCGTCTTCAACCAGGCCGCCACGCACATGGGTTCCGCCATCGCGACGATCGGCTCGGTCCTGTTCGTGACCAGTAGCATCGCCTGCATGATCGCCTTCCACAACACGACGGCGCGCTACATCTTCGCCCTGGGCCGCGAGAACGTGCTCCCCTCGGTGTTCGGGCGCACCTCGGCCCGCACCGCCGCCCCGGTCGCCGGATCCCTGCTGCAGACGGCGCTCGGGCTCATCGTGATCAGCGTCTACGCGATCTCCGGCCTCGACCCGGTCACGAAGCTGTTCTTCACCTTCGGCGCGTTCGGCGGGCTCGGGCTGCTGACCCTGCTCACCGTCACCTCGATCGCGGTGATCGTGTTCTTCTCCCGCAACCCCGCGCGGGAGACGACATGGCGCACGCGTGTCGCCCCGGCCCTGTCGACGGTCGCGCTGAGCGTGATCATCGGGATGACGCTGATCAACTTCGACACCGTGCTCGGGGTCGCGCCCGACTCGCCCATCCGCTGGATCCTGCCCGGCATCTTCGTGGTCGCGATCGTCTTCGGCGTCATCTGGGCCCGCGTGCTGAAGGGCACCAGGCCCGAGGTGTACGCCAACATCGGTCTCGGCGCGCAGGCGGTCGGGGGCTCCAAGTGAAGGTCGAGATCACCCGGCTGACGGACGCCACCGAGGCCGGCGAGATCATCGCCGGCACGTTCAGCACCGACGAGATCAGCGCGTGGCTCGTCCCCCCGCGGGCCGAGCGGCTGCCGATCCAGCGGCGGTTCTTCACCATGCACACCGCGCACGCCATCGACCACGGCGTCGTCTACGGCATCCAGGTGGCGGGCGAGCTCATCGGGGCCGCGGTGTGGTTCGCCGCGCCGTATCCCGACATCCCGGGCGAGGAGGAAGAGATCGCCGCCTTCGCCGGGGAGCACGCCGAGCGTTACGGCATCCTCGGCGGGCTGATGGAGAAGCTCCACCCGCACGAGCCGCACCACTATCTGTCGTTCATCGCCCTGAAGCCGGAGCGGACCGGGCGCGGCCTCGGCACCCTGCTGCTGAAGGAGCACCACCGGCAGCTCGACGCCGAGGGCATCCCGGCGTACCTGGAGGCCAGCAGCGAGGCGAGCCGGCGGCTCTACCTGCGGCACGGCTACGTGGACATGCCCGAGCTGCTCCGGCTCCCGGGCGGCCCGGTCATGTACCCCATGTGGCGGGCACCGGTGGCCAGCTAGCGACGCCGCCGGCCGTGCCGACGAGGGACACGGCCGGGTCTCCTCCCCTCCCCGGCCCGGGGTCAGCCCGCGGCGGACTCGCCGATCTCCTCGGGGGCCGGGGAGAGGGAACGGGTGGGTGCCTCCAGGTGCGAGAGGGCCTCGCCGACGGTGGTGGTCCAGGTGATGGCGTCGAAGACGTCGGGCCGGGTGAAGCCCGCGTCGTAGAGGTCGGTGACCAGGTGGCGCAGGGCGGTGTACAGGCCCCAGGGGTCCAGGATGACCAGGGGCTTGTCGTGGAGGCCGAGGACGCGGGACGTCCAGATCTCGAACAGCTCCTCCAGGGTGCCTATGCCGCCCGGCAGCACGAGGAAGGCGTCCGAGCGCGCGTCCATCAGGCCTTTGCGCTCGCGCATGTCGGTCGTGATGATCAGCTCGTCGGAGTCGGTGTCCGCGATCTCCAGGTCCACCAGGGCCTGGGGCATCACACCGACGGTGCGGCCGCCGGCCTGGCGGGCGGCGCGGGTGACCGCGCCCATGCTGGAGACGACGGCGCCGCCGCTGACCAGGGTGTGGCCGCGCCGGGCGATCTCGGTGCCGACGTCGGCGGCCAGTTTCAGGTATCGAGGGTCGATCTTCTGGCTGGACGAGCAGAAGACGCAGATTGCCAATGCCACGATGTCACCTTATCGACCGTTTTCACGATCAATCCGGATTTATCGTCAGCGGCGCCCCCTGCCAGAAGGGCTCGACCGCGATGCTGGTGTCGTACGGTCTCGCCCGGAACGCCACCGCGCGGCCGTCCACGGTGAACCGGGCCCGGCCGATGTGGCGGGCGGTGTCCCCGGCCACGGCGAACGTCTCCGTCAGGAAGTCCCCGGGTTCGAGGACGTCCGCGTGCTCGCGGGTCCGCACGGTCCGCCCGCCGGGCGCGTGCAGGCTCAGGCGTACGTCCCGCCACGGCGTCGTGGAGCCGTTCAGCAGCGTCACCACCACCTCGCCCGTTTCCTGCGTGACCTCCAGGCCGTACGGCCGGCGCGGGTCGGGGCCGATGGCCCCGTCCAGGAGCTCGTTCAGCTCGGCGACGAGCCCCGGACGGCTCGCGGCGAGGTTCTTCCGCTCACCGCGATCGTCACGCAGGTCGTAGAGCTCGACGCGGCCCTCGGGACCGGCGCCCGCGATGTGCGGCGCGAAGCGGATCATCTTCCAGTGGCCGCGCCTGATCGCCTGCATCTTGCGCGGCCGGTTCCACAACAGGAACTCGTGCCCGGTGTACCGTCCACCGGTCAGCAGCCCCCGGAACGACTTCCCGTCCGTCCCCTCCGGGACGGGGACCTCCACGAAGTCGGCCACCGTCGGCAGGACGTCCCACAACGCCACCGGCTCGTGGACGACCTTCGGGGCGAACGACGGCGACCAGGCGATCATGGGCACCCGGATGCCGCCCTCGTAGAGCTGGCGCTTGACGCCCCGGAACGGCCCGTTGGAGTTGAAGGTCTCCGGGGTGACGCCCTTCTCGTGGTGCGGCCCGTTGTCCGCGGCGAACAGCACCACCGTGGAGTCCGCCACCCCGGCCTCGTGCAGCGCCTGGAGGATGTCGCCGACGTGGGAGTCCATCCGGGTCACCTGGGCTGCGTGGCGGCGGTTGGCGCGGCTCCACGGCTCGTCCTCGTACCGGCCGCTGGAGCCGGGGATCTGGCTCGGGGCGTGCGGCAGGTTGGTCGCGAAGTGCAGCAGGAAAGGGCGGTCCGCGGACTTCTCGATGAACGAGACGGCCCGGTCGCGCAGCAGGTCGGGCGCGTACGTCCCTTCGCCGATCGCCACCTTCTCGCCGTTGTGCCAGAGGTAGGACGGCCAGTACTGGTGAGCGTGGGCGTGGGTGATGTAGCCGAAGAACTCGTCGAATCCCCTGGCGTTGGGATGGGAGTCCTGGCTCGGCTGCTCGGGGCCGAAGCCCCACTTGCCGATGCAGGCCGTCCGGTACCCGGCCAGCCTGGCCAGCTCCCCGAACGTGACGTCGGCGGCGCTGAGGGAGCGCTGCGGCCCGCCCTCGGGGTTCTCGCGCACGGTGCCGTGCCCGGTGTGCAGGCCGGTCATCAGCGCGCAGCGGGACGGGGCGCACAGCGACGACCCGGCGTACGCGCCGGTGAAGCGCACCCCTTCCGCCGCCAGACGATCGAGGTGCGGGGTGACGATCTTTCGTTGCCCGTAGCATCCGATCTCACCCCAGCCGAGGTCGTCGGCGAGGATGAGGACGAAGTTGCGCGGACCGCGGCCGGCCGCCGCCGCGCCCTCGGCGGTGGCCGCGGAGGTGAGCCCGGCTGCGAGCAGGCTTCCGGTGCCCGCGAGGAATCCGCGTCTGGTGGTGGGCGGCATCGATCCTTGGCTTCTGCTGGGGGGAGGTCCGGTGCGCGGCGTCACGCGTCGCACCCGGACGGTCACGTCGCCGGTGGCCGGAAACCGGCCACCGAGCTGGACGGTACCTAATTCGATCTTCTGCCGCCAGTCACCCGCGCGCGCCTGTACGGACGGCGACGGCGGCACCCCGCTCGTGAAGGTGCCGCCGTCGCACGGCGCTACAGCTCGGCGCCGAGGCTTCACCGGTTCAGGAGGTGTACGCCTCCAGCGCCGACAGCTGGGCGGCCGGCCAGCCGGTGTTGGCGGTGACGTTGAGCCGTACGTAGCGGGCGGTCGTCTGGGGGAACGTGACGGTCACGGTGTTGCCCGACGACGGGTTGAACGTGTGGCCCTGGGAGCCGACGACCGTGGTGAGCGCCGAGGCGGTGGTGCCCGCCTGCACCGACAGGGTCTGGGTGCGGGTCTGCCAGGCGGAGGACGGCGGGAGCTTGAGGACGAGGCGCGCGACGGCCGTGGCGGCGCCGAGGTCCACCTGGATCCACTGGGGGAAGGCGTTGTTGGGGCTCTCCCAGTAGGTGTCGGCGTTGCCGTCGACGGCGTTGGCGGGGCCGTAGTTCTGGGTCTGGCCGCTGGCCGTCACCGGCTTGCCGCGGGCCAGGTCCGTGCTGGGGGCGGCGTCGGTGGTGACCGTGACGGAGTTGGAGGCGGGTGACGTGTTGCCCGCGGCGTCCTGGGCGACGACGGTGAAGGTGTAGGAGGTCGCGGGGGTGAGGGAGGAGACGGTGGCGGTGGTGCCGGTCACGGTCGCCGCCACGGTCGCGGACTGGCGTACCTGATAGCCGCTCACCGCGGTGTTGTCGGTGGCGGGCGACCAGGAGAGGGAGACGCTGGTGGCGGTCTTGGCCGTCACGGCGAGGTTGGCGGGGGCGGTGGGGGGTTGCGTGTCGCCGGGGGCGGTCGTGCCGTACACCTCCAGCTCGGAGAGCTGCGCGGCGGGCCAGCCGGTGTTGGCGGTGAACGTCAGGCGTACGTATCTGGCCTGCGTGGACGGCAGGGTGATCGTCACGGTGTTGCCGGTGGCGGGGTTGAAGGTGTGGCCCTGGCCGGCCACGACGGTGGTGAAGGCCGACCCGTTGGTGCTCGCCTGGACCGACAGGGTCTGCGTGCGGGACTGCCAGGCCGCGGCCGGAGGCAGTCTGAGCACGGCGCGGCCGATCGTGGCGGTGGCGCCGAGGTCGACCTGGAACCACTGGGGGAAGGCGTTGTTGGCGCTCTCCCAGTACGTGTCGGCGTTGCCGTCCACGGCGTTGGCGGGGACGAAGCTCTGGGAGGTGCTGCTGGCCGAGGTGGCCTTGCCGCGGGCCAGGTTGCCGTCGCCTGGTGGGGTGCCCGTCGTCGGCGGAGTGGGCCTCACGGCGGTGAGCGGGAGCTGGCCCTTGAGCATGCGGCCGCCGTCGTTGGTGAGGCGCAGGTAGTAGTCGGCGGAGCAGGCGGTGCCGTCCTCGTCGAGGGCGCGGATGCCGGAGCCGGCCGGGACCCAGGCCGCGGTCTCGGCGGTGTTGGCGATCTGGTTGCCCTCGTTGTACTCGTCGAACATCGAGATGTAGACGCCGTGCGAACCCGCGCGGATCACGTTGTAGAACATCCGCCACATGAAGTCGCCGTGCCTGCGGTGGCCGGACTGCAGGTCACCCGGCATCACACAGGGCTGGTAGTCGATCCCCCGCGCGTTGCACTCGGCGACGTCGGGGACGGTGAGGTTGGCGTGGAACCAGTCGAGGCCGTCCAGCGTGCCGGTGCGGCCGACCATCCACGGCGAGATCATGTGGAACGCGCGGTACACGTCGCCGAACCCGGCACGGGAGTCGTTGATGCCCTGCCGCCAGTAGGTGGGCACGCCGCCGATGACGTAGCAGCCCTGGTTCTTGAACCAGTTGATCACGTCCAGGCAGGCGGCCGGGGCGAAGGGGCGGCCGTCGTCGCTGAAGCCGAAGCCCCAAATGCACACGACGGGCTTGCCGTTCTGCCTGGCGTAGGCGGAGGAGGCGGTGTGCGCGGACATCTTCGACGTCCAGTCGGCCTTGGTCTCCGACTGCATGTTCGCCCAGTTGGTGACGTCGTACATGATGTAGAACTTCCGGCCGTTCGCCTCGGCGGCGGCCCGTACCTTCGCCGCCATGGCGTCCCTGGTCGCCCCCTCGCCGCCGTTGGGGTTGAACCGCTGTAACGCGGCCGTGTCGCACCCGTTGTCGCGCATCCACCGGAAGTGCGTGTCGACGGTCTGCTGGTCGTAGGACGAGAACAGCGTGGCGGGGCGGCCGTTCCCGAGGTTCGGGTAGGCGGTCTGGTAGGTCCTGGTGTAGTCGCGCGTGTCGGGCCAGGACACGATCGCGTTGTTGCCGGGCGACGGCGGCTGGCCCCAGTTGTTCGACCAGTGCCACCACCCGTTGATCGGCGCACCGTCCCCGGTGCAGGCGAACCATCCCTGGTACCCCACGGTGATCTTGCCGACCACGTCACCCGGCGGGCTGGCCGCGAAGGCGGCCCCCTCGGTGAGCTGAGTTCCCGCGATGCCGGCCAGAACGGAGGCGGCGAGGAACGTACGTCGGGAGACTGCCACGAGTGCTCCTTGCGTCGAAGGACATCGGCGACCAGCCCCGCATCGTCCCCCCATTGCGAGACGGCTGACATCATCCTGACAGCACTCGTCACATCAATGCAATACTCTGGCAACGCACTGGAATTACCAGAGCAACAACCGCATCTTCGTCCCACGGAACGGCAACGGTCTCCCTGTACGCGCGGACGACCCGCGGGTCATGTTCCGTTCTGCTGCGCGCTGGCGGCCTGGACGCGGGACTCCAGGGCCACCTGGTCGGCCTGGCGGCGGCTGTCGACGATGTGCTGGACGGCCTCGTCGGGGTCGTCGGTGATGTAGAGGAGCTTGGGGTCCTCGGGGGAGATCATGCCGTTGGCCAGGAGGGATTCGGTGATCCACTCGATGAGGGGGCGCCAGAACGCGGTGCCGAGCAGGACGATGGGGAACTTCGTGATCTTGCCGGTCTGCACCAGGGTGACGGCCTCGAAGAGTTCGTCGAGGGTGCCGAAGCCGCCGGGGAGGACGACGAAGGCGTCGGCGTACTTCACGAACATCGTCTTGCGGACGAAGAAATAGCGGAACTCGATGCCGAGGTCCACGTAGTCGTTCAGTTTCTGTTCGAAGGGGAGCTCGATGCCGAGGCCCACCGAGACGCCGCCGGCCTCGCGGGCGCCCTTGTTGGCGGCCTCCATGCAGCCGGGGCCGCCGCCGGTGATCACGGCGTAGCCGGCGCGGGCCAAAGCGCCGCCCAGGCGGACGCCGAGGGCGTAGTCGGGGCTGTCGGGGTGCGTGCGGGCGGAACCGAAGACGGTCACGGCGGACGGCAGGTCGGCCAGCTGGCCGAAGCCCTCCACGAACTCCGCCTGGATGCGCAGGACCCGCCAGGGATCCATGTGCAGCCACTCGGTGGAGCCCCGCTGGTCGAGGAGCCGCTCGTCGTACGTGGAGTCGGGGAGGAACTTGCCCCGGACGAGGGCGGGACCCTGCCGGCGTTCCTCACGTGCGCGTTCGCTCATGCCGCTCACGCTAACGGCCCCGGACGACGCGCGGGACGTCCCCAGGTTGCCCAGCCCATGAAAGAATCTTGAAAAATCCGCGAAGCAGGGGGGAACCGATTGTTCGCGACCTCACGTCTAAGAGACGAGGGTGCTGCTCGGGACTGAAAGTGGCTTTCCCCGCCAAATGGCCGGCGAGGAAAGCCACTTTCTTTTGTGCCGTGCCCCGCCGGCCCCTCCTGGGACATATGCGCGCTACAGGCTCTATAAGGCTTATTGGGCCCTATGTCGTGATCAGCCGGCCAGCCAGCGCGTCATGCGCCGCTCGCAGTCCACGATCTTCTCCAGCTCGACGTACTCGCCCCGCTGGTGCGCCACGTGTGGGTCGCCGGGGCCGTAGTTGACGGCCGGGACGCCGAGCCGGGAGAACAGCGACACGTCGGTCCAGCCCAGCTTGGCCCGGGGCGTGCCGCCGATCATCTCGGCGAACGCGGCGGCCACCGGATGCGTCAGGCCCGGCCGCGCGCCGGGGGCGCCGTCGGTGAAACGCACGGCGTACCCGTCGAACAGCTCCCTGATGTGCTCCTGCGCCTCTTCCAGGGACCGGTCGGGCGCGAAGCGGTAGTTCACCGTGACCACGCACTCGTCGGGGATGACGTTGCCCGCCACCCCGCCGGTGACGCCGACGGCGTTCAGCCCCTCGTGGTACGCGAGGCCGTCCACCACCGGCTCCCTGGCCCGGTAGGAGTTCAGCCGGTCGAGCACCGGGGCGACGGCGTGGATGGCGTTCACGCCGAGCCACGAGCGGGCGCTGTGCGCGCGGCGGCCGGTGGTGACGATCTCGGCGCGCAGCGTGCCCTGGCAGCCGCCCTCGATCTCGCCGTCGGTCGGCTCCATCAGCACGGCGAAGTCGCCCGCGAGCAGCTCGGGACGGGTGCGGGCGAGCCGCGCCAGGCCGTTGCGGGCCGCGTCGACCTCTTCGCACTCGTAGAACACGTAGGTGACGTCGCGGCTCGGCCGGGCGAGCCCGGCGGCGAGCTTCAGCGCGACCGCGACGCCGCTCTTCATGTCCGAGGTCCCGCAGCCGTACATCAGGCCGTCCTCGACCCGGGACGGGAGGTTGCCCGCGATCGGCACGGTGTCGATGTGCCCGGCCACGACCACCCGCTCGGCGTGGCCGCCCTCGGTGCGGGCCACGACCGCGTCGCCGTCCCGCACGACCGCCAGGTGCGGCAGCGGGGCGAGGGCCGCCTCGACGGCGTCCGCCAGGGCCTTCTCGCCGCCGCTGACCGACTCGACGTCCACCAGGGCCGCGGTCAGCTCCCGGACGTCCGCGGACAGGTCCAGCGGCGGCGCGTCAGGCATTGACGCCGTGCTGGCGCAGCACGTCGTTCAGCTCGGACTTGCTGTGGCGCTGCCCGGGCTCCAGGCGCTTGAGCACCAGCACGCACGGCAGGCCGAAGGTGCCGCCGGGGAACTCCTTCTGCCGGGTGCCGCCGACCGCCACGCACCAGTCGGGGATGTGGCCCCGGCTGATCTCTTCGCCGGTCTCGACGTCGATCACCGGCACGGACGCCGAGAGGATCGTGCCCGCGCCGACCATGGCGCCCTTGCCGACCCTGGCGCCCTCCACGATCATCGAGCGGCTGCCGATCATCGCCTCGTCCTCGATCACCACCGGCACGGCGTTCGGCGGCTCCAGCACGCCGCCGATGCCGACCCCGCCGGACAGGTGGACGTTCTTGCCGATCTGGGCGCAGGAGCCGACCGTGGCCCAGGTGTCGACCATGGTGCCGCTGTCGACGTACGCGCCGATGTTGGTGAAGGACGGCATGAGCACCACGCCGGGCGCGAGGTAGGCGCCCCACCGGGCGATGGCCCCCGGCACCACGCGCACGCCCTCCAGAGTGGTCTTCAGCGGCACACGGTCGTGGTGCTGGAAGTCGCCCACCTGGCTCCTGACCATGCCGAGCACGCGGAAGCCGAGCAGGATGGCGCGCTTGGCGCGCTCGTCCACGACCACCTGGCCGGAGGCGTCGTCCACGAAGGCGACCCGGGCCTGGCCGGTGTCCAGCATGTCCACCGCGCCGACGATGACGCCACGCGCCTCGGCGTCGTCCGGCGACAGCTCGTCACGGCGCTTCCACAGGTCCTCGACGGCTGCGGGCAAGGGGCTCTCGAAGGTCTCGCTCATGGAAGGCGAGCTTAGTGCCGTACGCGCACGCCGATCGGGCCGGTAGGTTCTTCTGCGTGGCACGGCGTTTCTCCCGAGTGGCTCTGACGATCATCGCCATCGTCGTCGTCCTCAGCGTGGCCATATTTTTCGGCATTTATCACCTTTTGAACAGAGCCAAGCCTTTTGCCCTCGGTGAGCACTGCCAGGTGACCACCCCCCTCGGCACCCTCGACCTCGAGATCGAGCAGGCCCAGATCGCCGCCACCATCGCCGCGGTGGCCGCGCGGCGCAGGCTGCCCGAGCGGGCCGTCGAGATCGCGTACGTCACCGCGATCCAGGAGTCCAAGCTGCTCAACCTCCCCTTCGGCGACCGCGACTCGGTGGGGGTCTTCCAGCAGCGGCCCTCGCAGGGCTGGGGCACCGTCAAGCAACTCCAGGACCCCGTCTACGCCACCGGCAAGTTCTTCTCCGCGCTGGTCAAGGTCAAGCGCTACCTGAAGCTGCCGCTGCACGACGCCGCGCAGGCCGTGCAGCGCTCGGCGGACGGCTCGGCGTACGCACAGCACGAGGCGGACGCCGAGATCCTCGCCGGGGCGTTCACCGGCCGGGTGCCGAAGGCCGTCCACTGCTGGTACCCCCAGCCGGAGAAGCCCGCCGCCTTCCAGCCCGCCAAGGCCCGCAAGGAGCTCGGCCGGGCCCTCGGGGGCGGTGCCCCGCAGAGCAACCAGATCGACGCGGCCTCCCAGCGCCGCGGCTGGCTGATCGCCGCCTGGTCGGTGAGCCACGCGCAGAAGTACGGCCTCCACCAGGTCCGCTACGCGGGCCTGTCCTGGACCGCCGTCGCCGGCCACGACGGCTGGCTGGCCGACGCCAAGGCAGGCCAGGGCGAGGTAGAGATCGCCTGACCCCCGGCCGATCGCCTGACCCCCGGCCGCGGGCCCACGCGGTCAGATCAGGCGTTCCACCCGGATCGACCCCGGGGACAGCGGCTGGGCGTGCGCGGCGGTCCACGACTGGCCCTGGACGCGGTTGAAGGTGAGCAGGCGGCCGTCCCCCGCGCGGTAGTCGGCGAAGTCCATCAGGCCGCGCTCGGGGTAGCCGGTCATGCCCTCGGAGCGGAAGGCGGCCGTGCCGCGCTCGATGGGGAAGAACTCGACGCCCTGCATGATCAGCATGCTCTTGGCGGGCACCATGCCCTCGGTGGGCACCGGTGTCCACAGGTGGACCTCCAGGTGCGACAGGTCCCCGTGCGCGTCGCCCCGCTCGCGGACCGAGAGCCACTGGTAGTGGCGCATGCCCTCCTCCAGGAGGTATTCGATCCACTGGTCGCCCTGCCAGGACAGATGGAGCGCGCCGATGACCCGGGCCCGCACCCCGCGCCGGTCGACGGTGTCGCCCACCTTGATGGTCCGCGGGTCGAGGTAGTCGGAGTCCAGCCGGGGTTCGGCCACCCGCTGAACCGGTTCAGTGAACGGTGCGGGCGGACGCCGGGCCGGACGGCGATCCCGGCGTACGGGCCGCCGGGTGCCGAGATATGTGCCCAGCACGACGACCAAGATGGCTGCGCCCACGGCGAGCACGACCGCAACGGTCATGCCGCGGGATATTACTGGAGCCGGAGCACGGCCGCATTGATCCGCTCGTCACTCGCCGTCATCGCGAGCCGGATGTGCGAACCGCCGCCGGGGCCGTAGAAGTCGCCGGGGGCCACCAGGATGCCGAGGTCTGCCAGCGCACGGGCCTGATCCCAGCAGGGACGGCCGTCGCTCGCCCACAGGTAGAGGCCCGCCGTGGAGTGGTCGATCCGCCATCCGGCCTTTTCCAGCGCGGGTCGCAGCAGGGCGCGCCGGGCGGCGTACCGCTCGCGCTGCACGGCCGCGTGGGCGTCGTCGTCCAGCACGGCGGCCATCGCGGCCTGCACCGGCGCCGGCACGATCATGCCCGCGTGCTTGCGGACCTCCAGCAGCCGCGCGACCAGCGCGGGGTCGCCGGTGACGAACCCGGCGCGGTACCCGGCCAGGTTGGAGCGCTTGGACATGGAGTGGACCGCGAGCAACCCCTCGTGGGAGCCGCCGCTCACCTCGGGGTGCAGGACCGAGACGGGGTTCTCCTCCCAGCCGAGCTCGATGTAGCACTCGTCGGACGCCACGACCGCGCCGTGCTCACGCGCCCAGTCGACGACCTTGCGCAGGTGCTCGGGCGGCAGCACGCGGCCGGTGGGGTTGGACGGGGAGTTCACCCAGACCAGCGGCACACGCTCGGGCCCGAGGCCGAGCAGCCCGTCGGCGGCGTACGGCGTGGCGCCGGCGAGCCGGGCGCCGACGTCGTAGGTCGGGTAGGCGAGCGCGGGGTGGACCACGCGGTCGCCGGGGCCCGCGCCGAGCAGCGTGGGCAGCCACGCGACCAGCTCTTTGGTGCCGATCGTGGGCAGGACGGCCTCGGGGGCGACGGTGACGCCGTGGCGGCGGGCCAGCCATCCGGCGGCGGCACGCCGCAGGCGCTCGGTGCCGTAGGTGAGGGGGTAGCCAGGGCTGTCCGCCGCGCCGGTGAGCGCCTCGCGCGCCACCTCGGGCACCGGGTCCACCGGTGTGCCGATCGACAGGTCGACTATGCCGCCGGGGTGCGCGAGCGCGCGCTCCTTGTACGACGCCAGCCGGTCCCACGGGAAATCTGGCAGGCCGTTCACCGAATCACTCCTGTGGTGCGAACGTTCGGGTGGCGCCGGGCCCGGGGCGTGACGGGACAAGGACGGGTGGTACCGCGACCGGGGTCACGGTACCCGTGGCACCACGTGCAGACGGGCAGGTGCTCAGTGTTCCTCGGCCTGCGGGGGGAGAGCGGCCACGACGGGGTGGTCCTTGTCGATTTTGCCGACCTTGGACGCACCGCCGGGTGAACCGAGGTCGTCGAAGAACTCCACGTTGGCCTTGTAGAAGTCCTTCCATTGGTCGGGCGTGTCGTCCTCGTAGAAGATCGCCTCAACCGGGCAGACGGGCTCGCACGCGCCGCAGTCCACACACTCATCCGGGTGGATGTAGAGCATGCGGTTGCCCTCGTAGATGCAATCGACGGGGCACTCTTCGATGCACGCCTTGTCCAGCACATCCACGCAAGGCTGCGCGATGACGTAGGTCACCTCGGACTCCTTCTTTTCCGCACGACGACGACCGCGGGTTGCTAGACCTAGTATTGCCGTGACGACCACGTGTCCGAAACGGAGGGGGGCAAAGCCGTTGACGCCACGCTTCGCGGGCAGGCTGGTCATCGCGGTGTCCCCGTCCGACATCGGCCGCCGCGTCACGATCCGCCGCGCCGACCCCGACGGTTTCCGCGACACCATAGGGGTGCTCACATCGTGGCACGAAGGGGTTCTCGGGGTGCGCAGGCGTGACGGCACGCTCGTCGACATCCCCGAATCCGCCGTCGTGGCCGCCCGCGTGATCCCCGAGCGCTGACCAGGGCCCGGCACGCCCCGCCCCAACACCGGTCAAAGCCCCGCGTGCCTCCTCGACCCGCGCGGCGGTGACGCCGAGTATTTCCCCTGTGACCAAACGTGCCGCCGTAGCCTCCCTCGCGCTCCTCGCCGCCGCCGTCGCCGGATGCTCGTCCGCGCCCGGCGAGCCGAAGAAGGAGCAGCCGATCGACCCGCGCGCCGCAGGCATGGCCGAGGGCTTCGGCACCATGGACCGCCTGGTCGAGGCGGCCAGGCGCGAGGGCACGCTGAACCTCGTCGGCGTGCCGCGCGAGTGGGTCAACTTCGGCGCCGTCATGGACCGCTTCACCGGCCAGTACGGCATCAGGATCCACATGGCCGAGCCCAAGGCGAGCAGCCGCAGGGAGATCGACATCGCCAAGGCCGCGCCGCCGCAGGACGCGCCGGACGTGTTCGACCTGAGCATGGAGGTGGCCGTCGCCAACGCCGAGCGGTTCTCCCCGTACCGCGTGACCGCGTGGCAGGACGTGCCGGACGGCGTCAAGGACCCCCGGGGGCGGTGGTACGGCGTCTACGGCGGCTACATGTCCATCGGCTACGACCCCCGCAAGGTGAAGGCCCCGAAGGCGTTCAGCGACCTTCTGCGGCCCGGGTACGCCGTGGCGCTGGCCGGGGACCCGCTGCGCACGGCGGCGGCGTTCAACGGCGTGATGGCGGCCTCGCTCCAGCAGGGGCGGCCCGAGGCCAGGCGCGGCGTCGAGCTGTTCGCCAAGCTGAAGAAGTCGGGCGGGCTCAGCAAGCCGTCCAAGGCCAACACGCTGGTCGACTGGGACTACGTGAACGCCGCCAAGGCCGCGCAGACCGCCGGCGACGACACCCCGGCCTGGAAGGTCGTGATCCCCTCCGGCGCCGTGCTGGCGTCGTACTACGTGCAGGCGATCAACAAGAAGGCGCCGCATCCCGCCGCCGCCCGGCTGTGGGAGGAGTTCCTCTACGGCGACGAGGCGCAGAACCTGCTGCTGAAGGGCTTCGCCCGCCCCGCGCGCATGGAGGCGCTGGAGATGAAGGGCACCCTGGACCGGCAGGCCGCGGCCAAGCTGCCCGCCGTGCCCGGCAGGCCGGTGATGCTGACGATCCCGCAGTCGGACGAGGCCAAGAACTACCTCAAGGCCAACTGGACCACCTCGGTAGGCTGAGGCCGCACAGGCGGGGACAATGGTCCCCGGGCGCTCGCCGGGCGCTGTCACGACGGCCGGGAGCAAGCCTCCCGACCGATGTGTGGCACGGACATCAAGGCTCTAAAGTGTCTTTACCCCAAAGGACACAGACAGCGATGTCGGAGAATGCGAGCTGATGGCCTTGCGATACGACACGCCGAGTTTGATGCGGTGGAACGCTCGCGCCTACGACAGCTCCTTCGGCTACGTCTCGGCGCACGGCGCGCCGCTGATCGAACTGCTGGACCCCCAGCCCGGCGAGCGCATCCTCGATCTCGGATGCGGCACCGGCGTGCTCACCGCGGACATCGCGGCCCGGGGCACCGCGGTCCTCGGCATGGACGGCTCGGCCGCGATGATCGACGTGGCGGTCGCGCATCACCCGGGGCTCGACTTCATCGTCGGCGACGGCGCCAACTTCCGGGTCCACGAGCCCTACGACGCGGTGTTCTCCAACGCGGCGCTGCACTGGATGGGCCGCGACCCCGACGCGGTGATCCGCTGCGTCCGCGCCGCCCTGGCCCCCGGGGGGCGTTTCGTGGCCGAGATGGGCGGCGCGGGCAACTGCGCCGCGCTGACCTCCGCGATGATGACCGCGTGGCGCGAGTACGGCCTGCACGAGCCGGAGCTGCCGTGGTACTTCCCGACCCCGGCCGAGTACGCGCTGCGCCTGGAGCAGGGCGGGTTCACCGTGCGGCTGCTGGAGTACTTCGACCGGCCGACGCCGCTGGACGAGTGCCCGAACGGCGCCGCGGACTGGGTGCGGATGTTCGCGGGCTACCTGCTGGACGGCGTGCCGCCCGCCACGGTGGAGCCGCTGCTGCGGCGGGTGAACGAGCTCGCGGCACCGGCGCTGCGCCGGGAGTCGGGGTGGGTGGCCGACTACGTGCGGTTGCGCTTCGCCGCCGTACGGGCGTAACGGCGTCTACGATCGTGCGATTTGCCAGACTATGTTCTGGTCCTGACATCACCGGAGAGGAAACGGGATGAACTTCTGCCTGAGTGATCTCGTGCCTCCGCTTCGCTGGAGTGACGCGGCGGGGTTCTCGCAGCTGCGCGACCTGCCAGGGCTGCCGGACGCCTGGTGGCGTTCGCTGCCCGTCACCCAGGTGTTCGCCGTACTCGGACCCGAGGCGATCGGTGAGCTTCTGACGGAGCTGGCGCTGGAACACTGGCCGGCGGCGGCGGTGGGCGACGTGCTGCCCGCGCTGCACGTGATGGACCCCGAGGAGGCCGACGAGCCGCAGGTCTCCATCGCGCTGGACCGGGTGGGCTCCTGGCCCGGCCTGCTGGCGATGACCGGCCGCGAGCTGACCGACCAGCCGTTCATCCGGGCCCGCCCGGTGCTCGCCGCCCTGTACACCGCGGTCTTCACCCGGCTGACCGCCGGCGCCAAGGCCTCGGCCGCGCCGGGGAAGCCGGCCGACACCAAGAAGGCCCCCGCGGCCGAGACCTCCCGCGCCGCGCGCGAGAAGGCCCCGGCCGCCGCCGCGCCGGTGCCGCCGCCTCCGGTGCGGGAGCCGCTCCCGGTGCGGCGCCCCGCGCTGCCCAAGCGGCAGACGAAGGCCGCCATCGACCCGGGCGACCCGCTCGGCCTGGCCGCGGCCCGCATGGCCGCCGCCGCGCTGGAGCAGCGGCTGTTCGGGGACGCCGTGGCGGGCAGCCAGGCGACGTCCCGCACCTCGATGTTCACGCCTCCCCCCCGTCCCGAGCGCCCGGCCCGCATCCCCCGGCAGGACCCGCCCCCGGTGCCCGCTCCCCCGCCGCCGCCCGTCGCGAGCGAGCCCGACCCCGATCCGTTCGGCAGCGACCGCACCTCCCGCGAGCCCGCGGCCGACCCCTTCGGCCCCGAGCAGGCCTCGCGCGAGCCCGACTCCGACCCGCTCGGCACCGACCGGACCGCGCGCGAGCCCGCCCCCGAGCCCGGGGACCAGGACGAGCAGCCGCGGGACGAGGCGTCCGGCGAGGGGACCCCGGCGGGCACCGAGCCGGGCGCGGTGGGCACCAGCACCGACGAGATCGGCACGACGGACCAGGACCGCGACATCATCGCGCTCATCGACTCGGCCTTCGCCGACCTGGACGACAAGGCGTGGGCGGTCGCGCAGAACCACGTCTTCACCGACGCCCCCGCCGCGCCCGAGGAGCTCGCCAAGCTGTTCGCCGTCCCCACCGAAGAGATCCTGGAGCTGGAGCAGGGACTGCGCCTGCGCCTGGCCGAGTGGATGGAGAGCCCGGACGCGGTCCCCTACACGCAGTACCTGGAGAAGCTGCCCGGCACCCTCGGCGTCGCGGCCCCGAAGGCGCGCCTGACGGCCGCCACGGGCTGGCACACCGCGGAGCTGAGGTCGCTGGACGTGCCCGCCTGGCAGTTCGTGCTGACCACCCTGCCCGGCTACACCGTCCAGGAGGGCTGGCTGGTCTCCGAGGACATCGCCGACCTCCGCGAGCGCACCTGCGCGCTGATCCTCAACGCCGACCGCCCCCCCACGGTGGCCCGCGCCCTTGAGCTCGTGTCCACCCTCGGCATCCACCCCGAGGTGGCCAAGGAGTGGCTGGAGAGCGTGCCGCAGCTGCGCATCCAGAGCCCCAAGCCCGGGGCCGGCCAGGAGGGCGCGCAGGGGGCACAGGGAGCGCAGGGAGCACAGGGAGCACAGGCCAAGGAGGTCGCGCCCGCGACCAGCGGCCAGCTCAAGGACGTGTCGATGACCCGCAGGTGCTTCCGGCACCCGGACGGCCTGTGGTGGCTGCGGGTCGACGTGGCTCCCGAGCAGATCAACGGCGGGGAGTGCCCGCTGCCGAGCGGGTTCGCCGCCTACCTCGGGATGTCCCCCGGCGAGAGCCGGACGGTGAGCAGCGGGGCGGGCGACCTCACCCTGAGCTGGCAGACCCGTCCGGTCATCGAGTCCCTCGGCGGCCTGCTCACCGACATGGAGGCCACACCGGGCGCCCATCTGTTCCTCACCGTCGCCGAGGAGGAAGAGGTGCTGCGCACCCGGCTCGTGCCCGCGGCCTCCGGTGACGCCGACAAGGGCGCGATGGCGCTGCGGCTGGCCGGGCACACCTCGGGCGGCACCGAATCCCTGGAGGAGACGATCAGGGTGCTGGCGACCCGGATCGGCATGACCGGCCCCGTGGGGCTGCCCGAGCTGATGAACCGGCTGCGGGAGCGCGGGGACCGCGACCTGCTGTCCCTGATGGTCTGACAGGAGGCTCGGTGCCCCGGCTCGCCATCGCCCCCGAGGTCCACAGGGATCTCGGCGCGCTGGCGCCATCGGCGCGCCAGGAGGCGGTGGTCGCGCTGCGCCGGTTCCTGCGGGGCGCCACCTCGGCCCCGCACCCCGAGCGGGTGCGCAACACCCGGGACACCCGGGTGGCGACGCTGAGGCTGGCCGAGCGGCACCGGGCGGTGGTGGTGCGGCAGCGCGAGGTGTTCTGGATGCTGGCCGTGCTGCCGGACGCCGAGGCGTGGTCGTACGCCCAGCGGCACCGCTTCGCGGTGAACGCCGCCGCCGGGATGGCGGAGATCTGGGACGCCGCGGCGCTGGAGGCCGTCGAGCCCGCGCTGCGCCGGGCCGCGGAGTCGGCGGGCCTGCGGCTGTTCGCGCACGTCTGCGACACCGACCTGCTCGGGCTCGGCATCGACACCTGGCTGCTGCCGCTGGCGCGGCTGATGACCAGCGAGGCCACCCTGGAGGCGCTGGAGCCGCTGATCCCCGAGAGCCAGTACGCCCCGCTGTCGGTGCTCGCGCAGGGCGGGTCGCTCGCCGAGGCGTGGCGGGCCCTCGACGGGTGCGCGGCCGTGCCCGCCTCGTCGGTGGACGTGAGCGACCTGGCCGGCGCGCTCGAACGCACCCCGGGCCGCGCGGTGTTCGTCGCGGACGCCGAGGAGCTGGACCGCCTGCTGGACCGTCCGCGCTGGTGCGGCTTCCCGCACGCCACCCAGTACCGCATCGTCTACCAGGACGTCCACGACGGCCCGGTGCTGGTGACCGGCGGCGCGGGCACCGGCAAGACCGTGATCGCCGTGCACCGCGCGGCGCACCTCGCCACCACCGGCGGCGGGCGGGTGCTGCTGGTGACCTTCTCCCAGGCGACGGCCGGGGACGTGACCGCCAAGCTGGACGTGCTGGTGGACGACGAGCGGGTGCGGGCCCGCATCGAGGTCGGCAACGTCGAGCGCCTGGCGCACCGCATCGTCGCCGAGGCCGAGGGACGACCGCCGCTGCTCGTCGGCGGCCCCGACCTCGCCACGCTGTGGCAGGAGGCCGCCGGGCTGTACGGTGGCCCGCACAGCCCCGCGTTCCTGCTGCGCGAGTGGGAGCAGGTGATCCTGGCGCAGAACCTGTGCACTTTGCAGGAGTACCTCGGCGCGGCCCGCCCCGGCCGCAGCGTCGAGCTGGACCGGCGCGAGCGGACCGCCGTCTGGCAGGCCATCGAGCACGTGACGGGCCGCCTGCGCGACAGCGGCAGGCGCACCCTGTTGCAGCTCGCCACGCAGGCCTCCACCCTGCTCGGCCGCACCACCGGGGACCTGCTCGGCGACGACGCGCCGGGCCACGAGCCGTACCGTCACATCGTGGTGGACGAGGCGCAGGACCTGCACCCGGCGCAGTGGCGGCTGCTGCGCGCCGCCGTGCCCCCCGGCCCGGACGACCTGTTCATCGTGGGCGACCCGCACCAGCGGGTGTTCGACACCCGGATCGCGCTCAGCACCCTCGGCGTGAAGGCCGAGACCTACCGCCTCACCGTGTCGCGCCGCCTGTCCCAGGAGACGCTGACCTGGGCGGTGCGGCTGCGCGGCGGCGGCCCGGCCGACGGGCTGGTGGACGGCGTCACCGAGCTGGCCGGGTACCGCGCCGACCACGGCGGGATGCGTCCGGCCGTACGGGAGTACACCTCGTACGACGCCGAGCTGGCCGGCCTGGTCGCCCAGATCAGGGACTGGCTCGCCGAGGGGGTGCCCGCGAACACCGTCGCCGTCGCGGCCCGCTCGGCCGGTACGGTCAGGGACGCCAAGTCGGCGCTCGGCGGCGCGGGCCTGAAGATCAGGGTCACCTCGCTGCACGGCCTGAAGGGCCTGGAGTTCCGCAGGGTCGCCCTGATCGGCGTCGCGGAGGGCCTCGTCCCCGCCCCCGGCGCGCTCACCCCCGCCGAGGAGGACCCCACGGCCCGCGCCCATGACCTGCAACGGGAGCGGGGGTTGCTGTACATGGCGTGCACCCGGGCCACGGAGCGGCTATACGTGTCCTATTCCGGGCGGGCAAGTCCCTTTCTCCCGCCCTGACCCAATAACCTGAATCCGCGGAACGGACCCCGTCTGATCCCACCTCTCGCCCCATGCCGGTTTGGACCTCCATGAATCTGAGCCTTAGCGACATCGTGCCTCCCCTGCGCTGGACCGCACCCAGCCAGGTGGAGCCGATCGCGAGCGACCCTCGTCTGCCGGACGCGTGGTGGCAGGCGCTCCCCATCGACCGGGCCTGCCTGATCGCCGGAACCGCTCAGGTGGCGACGCGGCTGGCCGACCTCGCCATGGCCTGCTGGGGGCATTTACCTCTCGGCGACATCCTGCCGCTGCTCCGGATGATCGACCCCGAGCGCAGCGCCCGCCCCCCGGAGTCCAGGGAGACCGCGCGCACCCTGTTCGCGGACGTGCTGGACCGGCTGATCGCCACGTCGGCACCCGCCGCCGGACGTGACGCTCCCGCCGCGCCCGCGCCGCCGGTGCGGCAGGACCGCCCGATCCCCGAGCTGATCGACGGCGTCTTCGCCGCGCTCGACGAGCGGCAGCGCGCCATCGCCAGGGACCGGGTGTACGCCGAGCGGCGGGTCACGCTGGACGAGCTGGCGCAGCGGTTCTCGGTGACCCGGGAGCGCATCCGGCAGATCGAGCGGGACCTGCGCGACCACGTGCAGGCCCGGCTGGCGGGCCCGGAGGCCGCGCCGCTGGCCGCCCACCTGTCGTGGCTGCGCGGGCGGCTCGGCTCGGCGGTGCCCGCGGACGACCTGGCGGCGGCGGTCCCCTGGCACCGCACCGAACTGGCCACCCTCGGCGTGCCGGCCTGGCGGTTCGTGCGCACCCTGCTCACCGGGTACGACCAGGTGGACGGCTGGCTGGTCACCGGCGGCGCCGACGAGCTGAAGGAGAAGACGCGCCAGCTGTTCACCGACGGCCCGGTGAAGCTGCCCGAGGCGGTCACCATGGTCGCCCAGCTCGGCGTGCGCGAGGACGTCGCCGAGCGGTGGCTGGCGGCCGTGCCGAACCTCCGCGTCCTGGAGGGGCACGTCGTGCCGTGGCCGCGCAGCGTCAACGAGAAGGCCGAGGCGGTGCTGGCCGTCGCCGAGGGGCCGCTCAGCCCCGAGGAGATCCAGGCCAGGATCGGCGAGGACTACAGCCTGGTCGGCATCCGCAACCAGCTCACCGCCGACAGCCGCTTCCTGCGGGTCGACCGCAACCGGTACGGGCTGACCCGCTGGGGCGGCGAGGAGTACATCGGCATCCGCGAGATGATCGTCCGCGAGATCGAGCGGGCCGGCGGCGAGGCGTCGGTGAGCAACATCGTCACCGCGCTCACCTCCAGGTACGAGGTCAGCGAGAGCTCGGTGCGCGCGTACGCGGGCGGGCCGGGCTTCGAGCGCACCCAGCGCGGGTGGATCCGGGTGGCCGCGCCCGAGCAGGCCGAGCCGTACAGCCCGCGCCGGGACGTGTCGATGACCCGCCGCTCGTTCCGCAGCCGCGACGGGCGCTGGTGGCACCGGGTCGACGTCAACTCCGAGCACCTGCGTGGCTCGGGCTCGCCGCTGCCCACCGGCTTCGCCGCGCACCTCGGCATGGCGCCGGGCGGGCAGCTCACCACGTCCACCCCGTCCGGCGACGTCGTGATCAGCTGGCACAACCAGCCGACCATGGGGTCGATCCGGGCGATCCTCGCCGACTACAGCGCCGGGGAGGGCGACTCGATCTTCCTGACCGTGTCGGACGGCGGGGAACTGCTCACGCGCTACCTGCCGCAGGCCGCGACGGGGCTGCCGCCGATCAACATGGCGCTGCACCTCATCGGGTACACCGCGCCGGTGGCCTCGGAGGCCGAGGCGCTGCGGCTGATCGGCGCGCGGATCGGGCTGCCGGACGGGGCCGCCCGCGACGAGATCCTCGTCCGGTTGCGCGAGCGCGGCGACCGCGACATCCTCGCCTTCCTGGACCCCGAGACGATCTGACCACATCCGGCCACACCGGGGCACGGGCGTCCCCCCGGCCCGCCCACCTGGACGGACCCGCCGCGGGTCGTCCACAGGGCACGGCTGCCCCGGGAAAGTCGATGGCGCATGTCCTAAGCTCGTGGTCATGTTGCGGCTGTACGACACCCGGACCAGGCAGCTCGAATCGATCGTTCCAGCGGGAGCGCGCGTGCTGCGCGACTACACCTGCGGACCGACGGTGTACCGCTACGCCCACGTGGGCAACCTGCGGTCCTACCTGCTGCCCGACCTCATGCGGCGGGTGCTGGGGCGGCGCAACGTGCGGGTGGTCGTCTGCCAGAACGTCACCGATGTGGGCCACCTCGTCGACGACGACCAGATCGACGCCACCGGCGAGGACAAGATGCTCCAGCAGGCCCGCCGCGAGGGCCGGTCCCCCCTGGACATCGCCCGCTTCTACGAGGACGCCTTCCGCCGCGACACCGCCGCGCTGAACATCCGGCCGCCCGATCACACGCCGCGCGCCTCCGAGAGCATCGACCTCATGATCGAGATGATCGCCAAGCTGATCGAGCGGGGACACGCCTACCCCGCCTCCGACGGCTCGGTCTTCTTCGACGCCGCGAGCTTCCCCTCGTACGGCGAGATCTCCGGCAACCGGCTGGACGCCCTCAAGCCCGGCCACCGCATCGAGCCCGACGAGCGCAAGCGCTTCCACGCCGACTGGGCACTGTGGAAGGGCTCGGACACCGCCGGCGAGCTCACCTGGGACACCCCCTGGGGCCACGGCTTCCCCGGGTGGCACATCGAGTGCTCCGCCATGTCGCTGCGCTTCCTCGGCGAGCACATCGACGTCCACACCGGCGGCAAGGACCTCCGCTTCCCCCACCACGAGGACGAGCGGGCCCAGTCCAACTCCACCGTCGGCCACGACGTGGTGTCCCACTGGGTGCACGGCGAGCACCTGCTGTTCGACGGCCGCAAGATGTCCAAGTCCACCGGCAACGTGGTCCTGCTCTCCGACATCGAGGCCGCCGGCCTTGACCCCCTGGCCGTGCGCCTGGCCCTGCTGGAGCACCGCTACCGCCAGCAGATGAACCTCACCTGGGACACCCTGAACGCCGCCGACCGCACCCTCCGCCGCTGGCGCCAGCAGGTCGCCACTTGGGCCGAGTCCCCCAGCGCCGCCCTGAGCACCGCCTACGCCGACCGCGCCATGGCCGCCTTCGACGACGACCTCGACACCCCCCAGGCCCTGCGCGTGCTCCGCGAGCTGGAAAAAGACGACTCCGTCCCCCCCGGCTCCCGCTTCGAGACCTTCCTCCACCTCGACCACATCCTCGGCCTGGACCTCGCCTCCGACATCGGCAAGCCCCCCGTGGTCGCCGTCCTCCCCGAAGGCGCCGCCGAACTCCTGGAGTCCCGCGCCAAGGCCCGCGAATCCAAGGACTGGCCCGCCTCCGACCGCCTCCGCGACGAACTGGCCGCCCTCGGCGTAAAGGTGGTGGACACCCCCGAAGGCCAAACCTGGTCCTGACGGAGTCGACCACCGTCTCCCCCGGTCAAAGCCGGAGCTGTCCAGGGGCACGCCGTGGAAGGTGTCCACGGGCACGCCGTGGAAGGTGTCCACGGGCACGCCGTGGAAGGTGTCCACGGGCACGCCGTGGAAGGTGTCCACGGGCACGCCGTGGAAGGTGTCCACGGGCACGCCGTGGAAATGGCCCTCGCTGCGCTCGGACGGTCTTTATTGGGGCTCCCGCCCCAAACCCCAGGGCAGGGGCTCTGCCCCCACACCCCCGACCCCGAAAGTTGCTCACTCATAACCGTCGGCTGAGTGGACCGGCACTGTCCCGTCCATCGACGGGCTCCTGATGAAAAAAGAGATCCACGTCGAGCGGATCGACCGGCTGGCCGTGTCAGCGTGAAGTACCACGCGCGCCTCTGTCCGGCGCCAGCCGATGATCAATGAGATTCGAGGCACCGATGAGTTTGAGCGCCTTCTTCCGGAATGTGAATGCGGCGGCCACTTCAGGGCAATTGATCAACTATGGTGACCGGCCATGAGAATCCTCATCGTCGGTGGCAGTGGTTTTCTCGGCAGGGAACTCGTCCGGCAGTGTTCGGCGGCCGATCACGAGGTGGCCGCGACCTACCTGACCCACCCAGGCGAGACCTCGGGTGTCGAGTGGTTGCCGCTCGATGTGCGCCGGCGGGAGGACGCCGAGGCGCTGGTCGGTGCGTGCAAGCCAGAGGTGGTCGTCAACGCCGCCTACCGGCAGGCGGATTGGACGACCACGGCGGTCGGGGCCGTGAACGTGGCTCTCGCCGCCTCCGCGGCAGGTGGGCGGCTGGTCCATGTGTCCAGCGACGCGGTCTTCTCCGGGGTCGCGATCCACTATGACGAGACGTGCGTGCCCGACCCGATCACCCCGTACGGTGCGGCCAAGGCCGCTGCCGAGACGGCGGTGAGCGCGATCGTGCCGGCCTCGGTCATCGCCAGGACGTCGCTGATCATCGGGGACGGCGACTCCCCGCACGAGACCCTGGTGCGTTCCCTGGCCAGCGGCAGGACGAGAGGAATGCTGTTCACCGACGACGTACGATGCGCCGTCCATGTCGCCGACCTGGCCGCGGCTCTCCTCGAACTCGCCGAATCCGAGTACCACGGCATCCACCACGTCGCCGGCAGCGACGCGATAAGCCGGTACGAGCTGGGACTGCTCATCGCCCGGCGCGACGGGCTCGACCCGGACCGATTGCCCTCGGGACGGCGAGCGGACGCCGGCGTCCCCGGCCCGCTGGATGTGCGCCTGGACTGCGGCATGACCCAGCGGCGGCTCAAGACCAGACTGCGTGGCGCGCGCCGGTTTCTGGGGTGAGGTCCGGCCCTCAATACTTCACCTGGAACCAGACGGTGCGATCGGTGGCGTACTGGCGTACACCCCAGCCGGAGGCGAGCGCCTGAACGATGCGAAGGCCCCGCCCGCCCTCGCCGAATTCTTCGTCACGCACCTGCGGGACCTCGTCGCCCCCCGCGTCCACGACGTCGACGTGCACGAAATCGCCGCTGTCGGCGATGGTCATGGTGATTGTTCCGCCGTTCCTGGAATCGGAATGCACCACCGCGTTGGTGACCACCTCGGACACCAGGAGCGTCACGGTATCCAGCACCGCGTGATCACAGCCCAGTTTCTCCCGCACAAAGTCACGGGCGATTCCGGCCGACCTGACCTCACCGGCCAGTTCGATGACGCCTGGCTGTCTTCCGGCCCGCATGCGCTCACCTTTTCGTCCGACACAAGGACCGCGCGTCTTGGAGACTTCGCCTCATCAGAGTGGCGTCACTTGACTACGATCGGTAGCGATTAGTACCCACATCGCGCCACATTTTTGCGTGAGCACGTCAGTGAGCACGCAGATATTTCTGATATGCGCCGGGAAAGGAGTGAGTTGTCCCCCATAAAGAACGCAGATCCCCACGAGTCCCCACGCGCCCTGTTCACCGCAGAATTGCGCCGGTACCGGCAGACAGCCAGGCTCTCCCAACGTGCACTCGCGTCACGAATGGGTTTCTCGGACTCCCTGATCGCCATGGTCGAAACCCTCAAACGCGCGCCGACCGAGGACTTCGCCAGGGCATGCGACAGGGCCTTGGGCCTGGACGGCACCATGTTCGGCCTCTACATCGCCACCAGGTGGGACAGGGCACCCGAGCACCTCAGACCCTGGCTCGAAGAGGAGGAGGAAGCCGAAGCACTGCGCACCTGGGAACCCATGCTCATCCCCGGCCTCCTCCAGGCCGAGTCCTACGCACGCGCCATGTTCTCGGTGGCCCCCGGCATCACCCCCGACCAAATCGAGGAACGGCTGGCGGGCCGCATGCGGCGTCAGTCGATCCTGCACAAGGACAAGCCCCCGACGATCACCGTCCTCATGGACGAGGCCGTGATCCGACGCCGGATAGGCAGCGAGGAGGTCATGCGGGAACAACTCCAGTTCCTGCTGGACGTCGCCAAGCGGCCCAACGTGACCATCCAGGTCGTCCCCTACGACGCCGGGGAGCACTGTGGCCTGGCAGGCGGTTTCATCATCGCCGAAAGGAATGGTGCAGCGTATGCCGCCTATTCGGACGCGCAACCCAGTGGACGCACCATAGAAGACCGGCAGGTCATCGCAGAGCTAGCAGCCAGGTATGACGCGATGCGCGCCGAGGCTTTACCGTTCAAGCAGTCACTCCGACTCATACAGGAAGCGGTGAACCAAAGTGGGTGACCTTCAAGGCGCACAATGGCGCAAGAGCACCTACAGCACAGACAACGGCAACTGCGTCGAGGTCGCGTCGAACCTGCCAAGCCTCGTCGCCGTCAGGGACAGCAAGAACCCGGCCGCCCCCGCACTGATCCTCGCGTCGGCCGAGTGGTCCACGTTCCTGAGCGGCCTCAAGGGCGGCGAGCTGGGCGGCTGAGCCCGCGAACCCCGTGGGTGGCCGCGCGCCTACCGTGTTCACCTGGAGGTGTTCGGGAAATACCCATGTTCCGCCGGGCAGCGGAGGTGGAGTATTTCCCGGACACCGACAGGACCGGACCGCCGGTTTCCGCGCGTGCCGACCCTCTGGTGGCGCTGCCGCGGCGGGTGCGGCACGGTCTCCCGGCGGACGTCGAGCACGGCGTGCGGGATAGCCTGCCTGCGGTGCCTCGAACCACGTGACCGGAGGAGTCGATGCTGAGATGACGGCAGGGCGGCCGATGCCAGCACAGGACGACGTGCTCGGGTACTTCGACACGCTGTCGAACTGGGGACGGTGGGGCGACGACGACCAGCTCGGCACTCTGAACCACATCACCGACGACGTCCGGCTGGCGGCGGCGCGGGCCGTGCGCCACGGCAGGAGCGTGTCGTGCGCATGGGAGGTCGCCGTACCGCAGGACATGGAGCGGTCGACGACGACGTGCCCGTGCGCCGCCGACATGCCGGGTGCCGAGAACATGCCGGTGCCCACGTTCCACAACGACCGGCGCTGGGGCTTCTCGTCCGAGCGGCTCGGCATCACGTTCCACGGCAACACCCTCACCCACGTCGACTCGCCGTGCCACATCTTCTGGGACGGCACGATGTACAACGGCCGGTCGCACTCGCTGGTCGACGCCGCGACGGGATCGGCGTGGGCGGCCGTCACGGCGGCGGCGAACGGCATCATCACGCGCGGTGTCCTGCTGGACATCGCGAAAGTCCGCGACGTGCCGTGGCTGGAACCGGGCCAGGGCGTGTTCCCCGACGACCTCGAAGAGGCCGAGCGTCGCCAAGGTGTGCGGGTGGGACCCGGCGACGCGGTACTCCTGCGCACCGGCTACGGCCGCGCCCGGCACGAGTCCGGTGAGTCCGGCGGTTTCGCACAGGCCGGCTGGCACGCGTCCTGCCTCCCCTGGCTGCACGAACGCGAGGTCGCCCTGATCGGCGCCGACACCCCCCAGGACGTCCAGCCGTCAGGATACGAAGACGTACTGATGCCGGTCCACGCCGTGAGCCTCGTAGCGATGGGCCTGTGGCTGCTCGACAACTGCGACCTGGAGGCGTGCGCCACCACAGCCGCCGAGCTAGCCCAGTGGGACTTCCACCTCACAGTCGCCCCGGTCCGCTTCGCCGGCACATCCGGCAGCCCCGTCAACCCGATCGCCACATTCTGACCGGAGCCGCGAGTACATCCGCGGGCATCATGGTCGTCATGCCAGGGTTCATCGATCCAGCGGCCGAGTTGCGGACGTCTTTTCTGTCCGCGGTGGCGGAGTTCCGGACCGGCCGTGACTACCCGGTTCCCTGGTTCGTCGACGACGTCGACCGGCAAGCCCTGGAAGACTCAAGGGCTTTCGAGGCGTATGTCGCGCGTGTGCTCGGCGAGCGGACCCAAGCAGGCGTACGAAGCGGATTCGTGCCGATGACCACGCTGTGGTGGGTCGACGGCGAGCATTTTCTGGGCAGACTGGCCATCCGCCATCGGCTCACCCCGGCGCTGATGGAGATCGGTGGTCATATCGGCTATGACGTGCGTCCCAGCGCACGTCGTCGGGGACACGCGACGGCGATGCTCGCCGCAGCGCTGCCGATCGCGCGGTCGCTGGGCCTCTCCCGGGCTTTGGTGATGTGCGACCGGACCAATACCGCCTCGCGGCGAGTCATCGAAGCCAACGGTGGCGAACTTCTCGACATCACCGCGAGGAAGCGCCGCTACTGGGTGCCGACCACGTAAAGGGGTCTGACGAGCGTCCGCACGACTTCGGGCCCGTGATGTGTTGAACGCGTCGCCGTCTGACCCAAAAGCGTTGGCGTCGCGATTCTCGAACGGACTAGCGTTGCCTCTGTCGTGCGCCGGGAGGGCGTGCCCTCTGTGCCTGTGCGTCAGCGGATTGGAGATGCCGGATGACTTCCCAGCTCGTCGCGCTCTGCTTCGATGCGAACGATCCGCTCGGTCTCGGGCGCTTCTGGGCCGGGGTCCTGGGCTGGGAGATGGTCGACGACCCCCACGATGGCGTCACGCTGCTGCCGAGTGATGACACCGGGTTCCGGATTCGATTTCTGCCGACCCAGGAGAAGAAGACCGGCCCGAACCAGATGCACTTCGATCTGAAGAGCACGTCACTTGAGGAGCAGCAGCAGACGGTGGCGAGGGCGCTCGAACTCGGCGCGCAGCACATCGACATCGGGCAACGCCCGGAGGAGGGTCACGTGGTGCTCGCCGACCCCGAAGGCAACGAATTCTGCGTGATCGAGCCGGGCAACAAGTTCCTCGCTGACTGCGGGTTCATCGGAGCGCTCTCGTCGGACGGTTCACAGAAGGTCGGTTACTTCTGGAGCGAGGCGCTGGGCTGGCCGCTGGTCTGGGACCAGAACGAAGAGACCGCCATCCGCTCACCGCACGGCGGCCCGAAGATCACATGGGGCGGCCCACCGATAAGGCCGAAGACCGAGAAGAACAGGCTGCACTTCGACCTCGCCCCACCCGCGCACGGCGACCAGCAAGCAGAGGTCGACCGTCTCGTCTCCCTCGGAGCGACTCGAATCGACACCGCCCAGTGCGGGCCCGGCGGGGTGGCGATGACCGATCCCGACGGCAACGAGTTCTGTGTGTCGAGTCCCCGATAGCGTGACCGGACCGGGATCGGCGCGACTCCGACTCGCCTCTGTCGGCTCACGCGAGAAGAGGGTCGGGGGTGCGGGGCGGAGCCGGGGGCCACAGCCTAGACCTTGACCGGTGGCGGTTCATCCTCGACGAGGCGGTGACGCGTGTCGCTGGCCGGTTCGTGCGGGCGGAGCCACGACGGACCGCGGGGCAGATCGTGGAAGGACTGCTGCCGGAGGCGGATCGCAAGACCTGCTGGTCGTTGGCCGAGCGAGCTGGCCACGCCGATCCGCAGGCGATGCAGCGGCTGCTGCGCACGGCGGTGTGGGACGCCGAAGCCGTCCGCGACGATGTGCGTGACTGGCTGGTCGAGCAACGCGGCCATCCTGACGCGGTCCTGGTCACCGACGAGACCGGCTTCCCGAAGAAGGGCGAATGCTCAGTCGGGGTGCAGCGGCAGTACACCGGCACCGCCGGTCGGATCGAGAACAGCCAGGTCGGGGTGTTCCTGGCCTACGTGACACCCGCGGGGCGCGCGCTGATCGACCGCAGACTCTACCTACCCGAGACGACCTGGTGCGACCAGCCCGACCGCCTCGCCGCCGCAGGTGTTCCAGACGACATGGGGTTCGCCACGAAACCGGGCCTGGCCCGGCAGATGATCGCCGCCGCTACCCGACCCGGTGAGCATCGGTGGCTGCTCATCCGCCGTAACCGCACCACCGGCGAACTGGCTCGTCCTGGCCGTCCTGACAATCCTCGCCGCCACCACCGCCCAGCAGCCTGACGCCGACCCGGAGATGATCGCGCTGACCGTCGCCGAGATCCGCCGACTCCTCAACGCCTTCGTCCTGGCCGTGGCGCTACCGCCAGAGCACACCCTGCACTGGTCAACCTGGCGACGGACATCCCAAGCCCGAGCCCGACGATCCCACTACCAGCGCAGACTCGGCCACTTAGCTTGAGACTTACTCGTCTAGGGCTCGAGCGTGGCGGGCATGCCGAAGGCGGCGACGTGACGGGCACCGATGAAGGCGTTGCTCTCTACGATCTTCCCGTTCTCGATCCGGAGTACGTCGACGACCAACGCCTCGTAGTGCGGGCTGCCGGGCCGGCGGAGATAGTTGATCAGTGCCGGGCGCCCGTTGGCCGAGGTGGGGAACGTACGCCAGTCGAGCGGTCGGCCGAGGAACTCCACGGCCGCGTCGATCCCGACGACCGGCGGCTCGGGCGGCATCGTGATCCGTACGTCCTCGGCGAGCAGTGCCCGGATCGTCTCCGGGTCCTTCGCGTTGGCGTAGCGGCGCAGGATCTCTTCGTCCTTACTGGTGAGCTGCGGGCGGCGCCAGTCCTTCGGGTCCGACGGAGCGCGCCGCCGGAGGGTGTGGCGGGCCCGCTGGAGGAGGCTGTTGATGGCCGCTACGGCGGTGTCGAGCGCGGCGGCGATCTCCTGCGGCGTCCAGCCGTAGACGTCGCGGAGCACGAAGGCCGCCCGCTGCCGCGGCGGCAGGTACATGAGCGCTGCGATCACGGCCAGCTCGACGGTCTCCCGGGCGGCGAGACCGGTTTGCGGATCGTCGGCCAGCAGGGCGTCGGGATAGGGACCGAGCTCGGTGGACCACTCCAGCGGATCACCGTACGGTACCGTCCGGTGACCGGCCGCCTTGCGGCTGTCGAGGAAGACGTTCGTGGCGATCCGGTAGAACCAGGTGCGCGCCGACGCCCGACCCTCGAAGCGGTCGCGAGCCCGCCAGGCACGCAGGAAGGTCTCCTGCACCAGGTCGTCCGCGTCGGTGACGTTCCCGGCGAGGCGGTAGCAGTGGACGTGTAGCTCACGCCTGTGCTCGTCGAAGGCGCGCTGCAGCCAGGCCGCCTGCTCATCGGGCGAGTCGGACATGTGATTTCCCCGGGGATGAGTGGTCCTCACAACCGTACTGACGACCGCGGACCCATCCGTCATCGGTCACCGATGACGATCGCCGACTCGGTCGTCTGTACCTGTGACCGATCCCCACTCCACGAAGGAGATAGCCATGACGGCAACCCCCGCGTCCAGCGCCGCCGCGCCCCCGGTCGTCGACCGGGAGACCTGGCTGCGCGAGCGCGACGAACTGCTGGTCCGGGAGAAGGCCCATACCCGCGAAGGAGACGCGATCGCAGCCGCTCGTCGACAGCTGCCGATGACCTTGATGCCGACGGTGACGGTGCGGGGCCCTGGCGGGGACACCCCGCTGGTGGAGGTGTTCGAGGGCCGCCGGATGCTCATCGCCTACTTCCACATGTGGCACGACGGCAAACCGTACGAGCATCAGTGTGAGGGGTGCACCTTCTCGACCTGTCACATGCAGATGCTGGACTACCTGCACGCTCGGGACGTCACCTACGCCGTGTTCTGCGAGGGTCCCTACGACGAAAGTGCCCCGTTCGCGGAGTTCATGGGCTATAGGTTCCCCTGGTATTCGGCGAAAGACTCCGACCCGGCTCTGGCCGACGGTCGTGACTTCGGGTTCATCGCGTGCTACCTGCGCGACGGCGACAAGGTCTACGAGACCTACTGGACCACCGGGCGGGGCGTGGAGGCGTTGATGACCACCTACCACGCCCTGGACCTCACGGTGTACGGTCGGCAGGAGAACTGGGAAAACTCGCCTGAAGGCTGGCCGCGGGTCACCGGGCACCCGTGGCGTCTCAACGGCCGCCCCACCGCGCAATGGTCACGCCCCGGCGTCGCACCGCGATGACGTCCTGACGATCGAAGTGATCATGCTCGGGTCGGCCGCGGTGTAAGCCTGCTGCTGCGTCGTGCCGCGCGGGCGGGCGCTTCCCGCAGAGCCCGAATGCTTGCGGGTGCGACAGTGGCTGTCATGGTCGCGGTGACCCTCGACAAGCACCGGTTGTGCAGCACGCGGGCACGCTGCTGCTCCTGGCCCTTGGCGGTGGCAATCGCCGTCGGCGGTCCGACCGAGCGCGGCCCGGAGCTGGAGTGGCACCGTATGGCCGGGGCCGTGCTCATGGCACTCGCCGTGCTGATGCATCAACACGGCGAGTCGATGGCTACCCACCACATGACCGCCGGGCCCCGGACGGACCACGGCACCGTCACCGGCCATGACGCGGCGCTCGTGTTGCTACGCGCCGCCACGGCGGCTTACCTCTGTTGGATGGCGACCGCACTCGTCCGGCTGCGCAATCGACCGATCACGGACCTGCTCCGTTGGGAGCACCTGGCCATGGAGGCAAGCCTCGCGGCCATGATCTTCTTCATGAGCTAGCCGAGCAAGCCAGTCGGCAGATCAAATGACGTTGGAGTACTAGGAGGGGGTCGCGTTGGGGAGGGGTAGTGCGGGGGAGGCTTCGGTGAACTCGAGGGGGGCGGGGCCGTAGCGTTCGGGGAGTTCGGCGGTGGCCTTCTGGAGGTCGGTGGTGCCTATTTCCACGGCGGAGCCGTCGAAGCGGGCGGCCACTGTGGTGATGGGGACGCCCTTGCGGGTCCAGTAGTCGATGTCGTCGGTGATGCGCTGGGCCAGGGCCTCCAGGCGGCGGGCCGAGTGGGCGGCGTCGCGGAGCTCGACGGGGGCGGTGGGGAACTTGGTGCGCAGGGCTCCGTCCAGGGTGGTGGACGGGACGCGGTAGACGATCAGCTTGGCGCCGTCGATGGATATCCCGGCGTACTGGTCGGGGTAGGTCTGGCGTAGGTACTCGCCGACGCGGTCGGCCAGGACGGCCGCCTCGACCTGGCCGGGCCGGCCCGTGGGGGCGGAGCTCGCGGCGGTGGGCTGGGGGGCGGGGGGCGTGGGGCCTTCGGGGGAGGCGGCGGTGTCGCCGCCGGGGGCCGCGCATGCCGCCATGGTGACGGCCAGGCAGAACGCCGCGCCGAGGACGGTGGCGGTGGTGCGGATGTGATACTTCGCATTCATGATGACGCCTCCGATCACATTGCCCGACAAGCAGTAAAACGAAAAGTGACCGCGATGCGTTCGAACCGGTCGCGAAAACGCGTCCCACCGGCCCCGGGGAAACGATCAGATCATGGCGTAAAAGAGGGGCCGGCGCCGAGCGCCGACCCCTTTTCGGTCATTTCATATTATAAATCGGCGCCGATCATCCGGGGATGATGGCGATCCCGGGGAAGGCCGTGGTCGCGTTGCTCCACGGCGAGTAGTAGACGCGCCGGGAGCAGATACGGCTGCCGATGACGTAGCCGGTGCACGCCACCGTGGCGCTGCCGTCGATGGCGCTGAGCGAACCGGCCGCGTACACCTGGGCGGTGTTGCTGGGATTGACGACCTCGACCGGGGCGCCGCTGTCGCCCTGGCCGGCCGCGTTGGTCCCGGCCGCCTGGTCGAGGCGGACCATGCCCTGGAGCAGGTAGCCCACGTTGATGGTCATGTTGACCGCCGTGACCCGGTTGTTGCACGTGGTGCCGGAGAAGGCGCCGGAGACGCAGACGAACATGCCGATGACGGAGCCGGTGGTGCCGATCACGGCGTTGCTGTACTCCGTGGCCACGTTCCCGACCGGGTTGTTGAACACCCGGCCCGCGGAGCTCGTGCCGATGAGCAGCAGGTCGCGGGGGTCGTTGGTGTGCGTGACGGGACCGATGACCTGGCCGGTCGGGTCATTGGCGATCTGGCCGACGTTCGCGCAGTGCCTGCCGGACAACAACTTGGTCGCGCCCTGATAGGTCACCGCGAAACCGGTCGTGCAGAACGCAGTGCCGCCGACACCCCACGCGCCACCGCCCCACCACGGCGGGCTGTCGTCCCACCGGCTGGCCGGCGTGGGCCTCGCGCCGTACTCCAGGGTGACCGGCACCGCCGCGCCGGAGACCGCCGAGCGGGCCGTGCCGAGCGAGGCGGTGGAGGCGGTCAGCCCCGAGCCGTCCTGCGACGGCGCGACGGAGGTGATCAAACCGGTGTTCTCCCGGATGAGGCGGTTCGCCTCGCGCTCCAGCTCACGGGCCGAGTACGGCGCGGGCAGGACGCTGATCGCCACGTCCCGCCGCAACGAGCCCACGAGAGCGTCGATGCGCGCGGGGACCTCGCCCTTCCAGTACACGCGCAGCTCGTGGCTCTCCGGCGCCGCGACGACACCGGCGTAGCCGTCACCGCTCCGCCCCAGCGCGGCGGTGATCCGGTCGGCGGCCCTGACCATCTTCCGCTGATCGAGCAGCAGATCCTTCCAGGACGCGTAGCCGCCCGGCACCGGCCCGGTGTGCTCGACGGACCCGGTGACCCAGGGTTTGACCGGGTCCGGCGCGCTCGCCGCCTGGACCGTGCCCGTCCCGGCGGTGGCGAGCACGATTCCCGTCGCCATGGCGAGATGGCGTAATCGCGGCACTCTGCGGGTTCTTCGGGGGATATTCACCATTGCGGTCCTTAATAGGGGGATGTGTTCGCGCGGTGGGATGACACAAGGGCGCCGGTCACCCGGTGACGACGGTCATTCCGGGATAGGCCGCGATCAGGTTGCTCCACGGGGAGTAGTACATGCGCCAGGCGCAGATACGGCCGGAGGTCACGTAACCGGTGCACGGCACGAGGGCGTTGCCGTCGAAGACGGAGGCCACACCGGCGGCGTACACCTGCGTGGTGTTGCTGGGGTTCACGACCTCGACCGGTCCGCCGCTGTCGCCGGCGCCCATCGCGTTGGTGAAGGCCTGCTGCTCGGCCAGGACCATGCCGAGCAGCCACCCCCCGGGAAGGGTCGGGACGATGAGGGTCACCCCGACCGCGGTGACCCGGATGTTGCAGTTGGTGCCGGAGTAGGCGCCGGAGGTGCAGACGAACAGGCCGACGTAGGAGCTCTGGGTGCCGATCACCGGGTTGGCATACTCCGTGAGCACGTTGCCGACCGGGTTGTTGAAGACCCGGCCTCCGCTACTGGCGCTGATGAGCAGCACGTCGCGGTTCGGGATCTTCGCGGTGATCGGGCCGATGGCCTGGCCGGTCGGGTCGGCCGCGGCCTGGCCCGGGACCCCGCAGTGCCCGGCGGTCCATATCCCGGTGGCGCCCTGTGACGCCACCGCGAAGCCGGTCGAGCAACTGGCACCGGTCACGGTGTTGCGCCACGCGCCGCCGCCGTACCACGGCGGGTAGTCGTCCCAGCGGCTGGCCGGCACGGGCCGCACGCCGTGCTCCAGAGTGACCGGCACCGCCGCGCCGGCGACCGCCGTGCGGGCCGCGCCGAGCGAGGCGGTGGAGGCCGTCAGCCCCGAGCCGTCCTGTAGCGGCGCGATCGAGGAGAGTGTTCCGCTACCGGCGCGGATCAGGCGGTTCGCCTCGCGTTCCAGCTCACGGGCGGAGTACCGCGCCGGCAGGACGCTGATCGCCACGTCGCGCCGCAACCGGCCCACGAGATCGCCGACCCGCGCGGGCGGCTCACCCTTCCAGTACACGCGCAGCTCGCGGCTCTCCGGCGCCAGGACGACGCCGGCGTACCCGTCGCCGTCTCGCCCCAGCGTCGCGGTGATGCGGTCGGCGGCCCTGACCATTTTCTGCTGATCGAGCAGCAGATCCGTCCAGGAGGCGTAACCACCCGGCACGGGCCCGGTGTGCTCCACGGGCCCGGTGGCCTTGGGCTTGACCGGATCCGGCGCGCTCGCCGCCCCGGCGGTGCCCGTTCCGGCGACGGCGAGGACGATTCCCAGCGCCACCGACAGGTGGCGTAATCGCGGTGCCTTGAAGATGCGAGGGGGATTGTTCATGGGGCGCGATCCTTCTGGATGGGGTGCTACCGGGACATACGGGGATCGGCCGATCATCCGGGGATGATGGCGATGCCGGGGAACGCGCCGGTCACGTTGCTCCACGGGGAGTAGTACATGCGCCAGGCGCAGATACGGCCGCTGGTCACGTAGCCGGTACAGGCCACGGAGGTGCTGGTGTCGATGGCGCTGACCGAGCCGGTCGCGAACACCTGGGTGGTGTTGCTGGGGTTCACGACCTCGACCGGGCCGCCGCTGTCGCCCTGGCCGGCCGCGTTGGTGTGCGCCTGCTGCTCGGCCTGGACCATGCCGAAGAGCAGGTAGCCCACGTTGATGGTGACGTTGACCGCGGTGACCCGGATGTTGCAGTTGGTGCCGGAGAAGGCACCGGAGGTGCAGACGAACAGGCCGACGACCGAGCTGGAGGTGCCGATCACGGGGTTGCTGTACTCCGTGCTGACGATCGCGTTCCCGTTCGCGTTGATCGGGTTGTTGAAGACACGCCCCCCGGAGTTGGTGCCGATGAGCAGGAGGTCGCGGGGGAGACTGACGTGCGTGACGGGGCCGATGACCTGGCCGGTCGGGTCCGTCGCGGTCTGGCCGACGCTCGCGCAGTGCGCGGCGGACAGCAGCTTGGACGCACCCAGATAGGTCACCGCGAAACCGGTCGAGCAGATGGCCGGGCCGCCGTTGACGCCCCACGCGCCGCCGGCCCACCATGGCGGGCTGTCATCCCAGCGGCTGCTCAGCTCGGGCCGCACGCCGTGTTCAAGGGTGACCGGCACCGCCGCGCCGGAGATCGCCGTGCGGGCCGCGCCGAGCGAGGCAGTGGACGCCGTCAGTCCCGAGCCGTCCTGCGACGGCGCGATGGAGGTGAGCACGCCGCTGTTCTCCCGGATGAGGCGGTTCGCCTCGCGCTCCAGCTCACGGGCCGAGTACCGTGCCGGCAGGACGCTGATCGCCACGTCGCGCCGCAACGAGCCCACGAGGCCGTCGATGTACCCGGGGGGCTTCCCCTTCCAGTACAGACGCAGCTCGCGGTTCTCCGGCGCGGCGATGACACCGGCGTACCCGTCGCCGTTCCGCCTCAGCGCGGCGGTGATGCGGCCGGCGGCCTCGACCATCTTCCGCTGGTCGAGCAGCAGGTCCTTCCAGGAGGCGTAACCACCCGGCACCGGCCCGGTGTGCTCCACGGGCCCGGTGACCCGGGGCTTGACCGGATCCGGCGCGCTCGCCGCCCCGGCGGAGCCTGTACCTGCGACGGCGAGCACGATTCCCATGGCCACGGCCAGTCGACGTAATCGGGGGGTGTTCATCGGTAGGGCCCTCCTTGGCGTAGGTCGATGGAACGGAAGACGAAAAGGGACCGGAGCCTTGGCCCCGGTCCCCCATCGTTTGAATCAGAAAATCGTCGGATCGATCATCCGGTGATGATGGCGATGCCGGGGAACGCGGTGGTCGCGTTGCTCCATGGGGAGTAGTAGATGCGCCAGGTGCAGACGCGGCCGCCGGGGCGGTAGCCGGTGCAGGGGACCTGGGTGCTGAAGTCGGTGGCGGTGACGGTGCCGGCGGCGTAGACCTGGTTGGTGTTGCTGGGGTTGGGGACCTCTACGGGGCCGCCGCTGTCGCCGCCGCCGGCGGCGTTGGTGAACGCCTGCTGCTCGGCGCGGACGGTGCCGTTGATCAGCCAGCCCACGTTGATGGTGACGTTGACCGCGGCGACCCGGATGTTGCACAGGGTGCCGGAGAAGCCGCCGGAGGTGCAGACGAACATGCCGACGACCGAGCTGGTGGTTCCGATCACGGGGTTGCTGAACTCCGTCGCCACGTTGCCGACCGGGTTGTTGAATACCCGGCCCCCGGCGCTGGTGCCGATGAGCAGCACGTCACGAGCGGAGTTGCTGTGGGTGACGGTGCCGATGGCCTGGCCGGTGGGGTCCGCGGCGGTCTGGCCGACCGACGCGCAGTGCCCCGAAGAGAGGATCTTGGTGGCGCCCTGGTAGGTCACCGCGAAGCCGGTCGTGCAGGCGGGTGACGGGGTGCCCCACACCGAACCGCCCCACCACGGCGGGCTGTCGTCCCAGCGGCTGGCCACCTTGGGCTGCACGCCCTGCGAAAGGGTGACCGGAACCGCCGCGCCGGCGATCGCCGTGCGGGTCGCGCCGACCGAGGCCGTGGTGGCCGCCAGGCCGGAGCCGTCCTGGAGGGGCTCGATGGAGGTGATCAGGTCGCGGTTGGCGCGGATGAGGCGGTTCGCCTCACTCTCCAGCTCGCGCGCCGTGTACTGGGCCGGTAGGACGCTGATCGCCACGTCGCGCCGCAACTGACCCACGAGATCGTTAATCGCCTTGGAGGGCTTGCCCTTCCAGTACACGCGCAGCTCGCGGTTCTCCGGCGCCGCGACGACACCGGCGTAACCGCCGCCGTTCCGCGCCACGGCCGCGGCGATGCGGTCGGCGGCCTTGACCATCTTCTGCTGGTCGAGCAGCAGATCCTTCCAGGAGGCGTAGCCACCCGGCACGGGCCCGGTGTGCTCCACGGGCCTGGTGGTCTGGGGCTTGACCGGGTCCGGCGCACTGGCCGCCTGAGCGGTGCCCATACCGGCGGCGGCGATCACGATGCCCAACGCCACGGCAAGATGACGGAATCGGGGTGACCTGGCGGTTCTTGGGGGGGTATTCACCGTTAAGATCCTCCTTGGTGAATTGCACGGACACACCTCGGTAATGCGAGCGCGTCAGGTCCGATCTCCGAGACAGCCACTTATCGGAGGAGACAGATCCGGCCGGAGGGCTGAATGATCACCAGCGCGCCACGAAAAGGGGCCGGCGCCTGAGCACCGGCCCCTGATCGCTCAAATCAGATCATTCGGATCTCGTCGATCATCCGGGGATGATGGCGATGCCGGGGAACGCGGTGGTCGCGTTGCTCCACGGGGAGTAGTACGTGCGCCAGGCGCAGATACGGCCGGTGAGAACGTAACCGGTGCAGGCGACGGAGGTGCTGGTGTCGATGGCGGTGTTGACGCCGGCCGCGTACACCTGGGAGGTGTTGCTGGGGTTCACGACCTCGACGGAGCCGCCGCTGTCGCCCTGGCCGACGGCGTTGGTGTGCGCCTGCTGCTCGGCCTGGACGGTGCCGTTGATGATGTAGCCGACGTTGATGCTCACGTTGACGGCCGTGACGCGGATGTTGCAGTTGGTGCCGGAGTAGGCGCCGGAGGTGCAGACCCACAGGCCGACGGCCGAGCTGGAGGTGCCGATCACGGGGTTGCTGAACTCCGTGCTCACGATCGCGTTGCCGTTCGCGTTGGTCGGGTTGTTGAAGACCCGGCCACCCGCGCTGGTGCCGATGAGCAGCACGTCACGGGAGTTGTTGTCCTGCGTGATGGAGCCGATGGCCTGACCGGTCGGGTCGGTGGTGGCGTTGCCGACCGCCCCGCAGTGCCCGGCGGAGAGGATCTTCTGGGCACCACCGTAGGTCACGGCGAAGCCGGTCGAGCAGCCGCCGCCGGTGCTGGCGTTGCGCCACGCGCCGCCGCCCCACCACGGCGGGGAGTCGTCCCAGCGGGTGGCCAGCTCGGGCTTCGCGCCGTACTCGAGGGTGACCGGGACGGACGCGCCGGTGATCGCGGTGCGGGCCGCGCCGAGCACGGTGGTGCCGGCCGTCAGACCCGAGCCGTCCTGCAGCGGCGCGATGGAGGTGAGCGTGTCCTTGTTGGCGTGGATCAGGCGGCTCGCCTCACGCTCCAGCTCACGCGCGGAGTACTGGGCGGGGAGGACGCTGACCGCTACTTCGCGCCGCAACTGGCTCACGAGGTCGTTAACCGCTCTGGGGGCCTTGCCCTTCCAGTACACGCGCAGTTCGCGGTTCTCCGGCGCCGCGATGATGCCGGCGTAGCCGTTCGCGTACTGGCCCGAGATGGCGGTGACGCGGTCGGCGGCCTTGACCAGCTTCTGCTGGAACAGCAGAAGATCCTTCCAGGAGGCGAAGCCACCCGGGACCGCACCGGTGTGCTCGATGGCCCCGGTGGTGCGGGGCTTGACCGGGTCCGGCGCGCTGGCGGCCTGGGCGGTGCCCATACCGGCGGCGGCGAGCACGATTCCCATCGCCACGGCTAGGTGGCGGAACCGTGGAAGTTTCAAGGTGCTGGGGGGGTTATACACCGGGGTGATCCTCCTTGGATGAATTACGGTGACAAACCCCGGTATTTCATGCCAATAAGGGCCGATCAATACCTTGACCCTCTTGGTCAGTGATGGTAAATGCTGATTGTTGACCGCCCACATGCCCAGATTCCGGCCATGCGATTATCAGCGGCAGGGAAATGTGATCTCGCTCATCACCTGGGCACACGCATTCACGGCATCCGGAACTGCGCGAAACGGACAGTTACCGAATAATGTCCACATCCGGACATGTCTAAAGTCGCTGGGAGCGCTCCATCAGGACCCGCCGAAACCCCGTCCAGGGAGCCTTCACGCATCCGGCCAGGGACCTGTGCCGTCCGTCCCAGGGACACGGCGCGTCCGGCCAGGGAGGCCGTCGACCGAGCCCAGGGATCCCCTGTCCCCCCGTGGGCAATCGGTATGGAAAGGGGTGGTCACCCGGTGAGCACCCGGGTCTCGCCGATGGCCAGATCCCACAGGTCGGACCGGTCGCGGCCCGCGGATTCCCACGCCTCCCGGGCCTCCTGGACCGGCGCCATCAGCGGCTCGCCCGACAACACGAACGTCCCCCAGTGCATGGTCGCCATCCGCCGGACGCCGATGTCGTCGCACGCCTGCACGGCCTGCTCGGGGTCCACGTGGCTGACGTGCATGAACCACCGGGGCTCGTACGCGCCGACCGGCATCAGGGCCAGGTCGATGCCGGGGTAGTGGTCGCCGATCTGCTTGAAGCGGTCGCCGTAGGCGGTGTCGCCCGCGAAGTAGACCCGCTGGTGCGGCGAGGTCAGCACCCAGCCGCCCCACAGGCTCCGGCAGGTGTCCCGTATCCCGCGGCGGCTCCAGTGGTGGGCGGGCACGAAGTCGAAGGACACCTCGCCGATCCGCGCGCTCTCCCACCAGTCGAGCTCGGTGACGTCGGTGAAACCCTTGCGGGTGAACCAGCTCCCGAGGTTGGCGGGCACGAACATCGGGGTGTGCCGCGGCAGGCGCCGGATGGTCGGGGCGTCCAGGTGGTCGTAGTGGTTGTGGCTGATCACGACGGCGTCGACATGAGGCAGGTCGCTCCACGCCAGGCCCGGAGGGGTGAGCCGCTGCCGCACGCCGGGGATCTTCCTGGACCACACCGGGTCGGTGAGCACCGTCAGCCCGCCGATCCGCAGCACGTAGGTGGCGTGGCCCACCCAGGTCACGGCGGTGTCCCGGGGCCCCACCGGCGGCAGGCCCGCGCGCAGCACGGGGATCTGGTCGGCGTCGCCGATGTCAGGCCGGATGCCGCCGTGCCAGGCGACGCTGAGCACCTCGCGGAAGTCGGGAAGCGGGCAGGTCAGCCGGTCCTTGAAGTCGGCGGGCCAGGTACGCCTGCGAGGTGGAGCCGAGGGGGAGATCTCCGGGCTGACCGTTTGCGACATACGACCCCTCCTGTTCGTCGACCCAGGGCAGGCGAGTGTCATGCGGCGGATATAGCGATCACACTCTGGAATCTGATAATCCCCCGTGGGCGAAAATCATGCGTCGGCCGTACGAGGTATCCGTCATGTCCTTCTTGAAGTGGAGAAATCCCCCGTTCGGAGTAGGTCGTACCCAGACCCGGCCCCGCCGGTCCTCTACTTCAGGGTGCCCCGTCGCCAGCGGGAGGACCGCCGCGGGTAGCCTCCGTCGTCCAGATCGGCCAGGCGTTCGAACACGTTCCACGCGGCGGGATGCCCGCTCAGCGCCCACGACAGCGCCACGGCGAGCACGTACAGCGGCAGCATCGGCAGGCCGACGCAGAAGGCGTACTGCGTGGCGTGGCGGGCCTCGTGCCGCAGCAGCGCGCCGGTGAGGTGGCCGTCGGGATGGGCGGTCAGCACGACGTTGCCCACGGTGAACGCCCCGGCCACCGGGAAGCGCAGGCGGTAGCCGTGCGCGTACAGCAGGCCGTCATCCCCGCGGCGGACGGAGGCCCGGCCGGCCAGGGCGATCAGCAGGCCGAGCGGGGTCGACAGGTTGACGAGATTGACCACCTGTCTGGCCCGATGCCGCCGGAGCATACTTCGATTGTCACCCCGCGCGGCCGTTCCGTCACTCCCTCACGGGCCCGGATCCGGGGGCGTCCCAGGAGGCGCGCCGGGGGCGAGATGACGGTAGTGGCCCTCGTGGTAGACCAGCGGCGGCGCGTCACGCGGGAGCGTCGCGGTGACCACCGCCCCGACGACGATCGAGTGGTCGCCGCCGTCGTGCACGGCGGTCGTGCGGCACTCCAGGGTGGCGATCGCCGTGTCGAACAGCGCCAGGCCGAGGGTGCCCCGGCGGTGCGACCAGCGGTCCAGCCAGCCCTCCAGGGTCCGGCCGCGGGTGGCGAAGGCGCGGGACGCCGCCTCGCCGTCCTCGCCGAGGATCGACACGCCCCACACCCCGGCCGACAGGACGGCGTCGTGGAACCTCGCCACCTTCTCCACGCAGACCAGCACGAGCAGGGGCTCCAGGGACACCGAGGCGAAGGAGTTGACCGTCATCGCGTGGTCCACGCCGTCGGCCAGGGTGGTGACGACCGCGATGCCCGTGGCGAACCGGCCTGCCACCGCCCGGAACACCGACTGGGTCACCTGGTCGTCCACAGATCGCACGGCCGCCAGCTTAAGCCGACATCCCGTCCGAGAAGTTGACCGGGTGCTTGCCCGGATAGGACCCCTGGTGGAGCAGCCATGACCCGGAGGAGGGGATGAGCAGCACCGCGGCCACCAGCGCCACCGCGCCGGTCGCGAGGTACCAGTAGCCCGCGGAGTTGGCGGCGATCACCAGGTCGCCCTCGGGCCGTTCGACCGAGAACACCAGCGCCACGAGCATCCACCCCACGCCCGGCACGAACGCCCCGAGCTTGGACGACATCAGCCGTCCCGCGCCGTACAGCAGGCCGAAAAGCACCAGGCACAGGCCGATCGGGACCAAGGGGATCAGCGGGATGCCGCCGCCGGGGTCCCAGGAGTGCTCCAGCCCGGCCACCACGCCGAACACCAGGCCGAACACGAAGAGCACGGCGTACGCCAGGCCGCCGACGACGGCCGCGGCCACCGGGTGCGGCCGGCCGGCCTGCTCCTCGTCCATGACTCAAAAGGCTAGCCGATGCCCGCGAAGAGATCGTCTTCGCGGTCGAAGGGCTCGCCGAGCCCCCAGTCCTCGGGGGAGAGCTGCCGCCCGGCCGGTCCCCGCTCGCCCGCGACCAGCCGGAAGTACTCCAGGCCGAGCCCTTCTGGACCGAATCGCTCCGACAGCACGAACCACGGCATGTCCTGGCTGATCTGCGAACGGTGGGCACGCAGCGCGTCCAGCTTGGCCGCGCCGTACTCCCTGCCGTCGATCACCGTGCTGATCTCGTCGTCCTGAGACCCGAAGGGCACCTCGTCGATGCTCTCCTCGGTGAAGAAGTCGAAGTCGGTGCCCCGCATCTGCTCGGCGATCCGCCGCATGCTGGACTTGGCCATCGCGAGGAAGTAGAACTTGGCGACCTGCCACGGCTCCCCGGTCCCGAACGACGGGTCGCCCGACAGCTCGAAGGCCCGCCACGCGACGCGGTACGCCTGGATGTGGTCGGGGTGCCCGTAGAAGCCGTTCTCGTCGTAGGTCACGATGACCTGCGGCCGGACCTCACGGATGATCTCGACGAGCTCCCCGGCGGCCTCGTCGAGATCGGCGCGCCAGAAACAGCGGGGGTCGTCGTTGGTGGGCTCGCCCATCATCCCGGAGTCGCGCCAGCGGCCGGGGCCGCCGAGGAAGCGGTGGTCGTCCACACCGAGGGCCTTGCACGCGGCCTCGAGCTCCCCGACGCGGTGCTCGCCGAGGCGGTTCTCCTCGCTGGAGGCGAGGTGGGCCAGGTCGGGCACCACGATCTCGCCCTCCTCACCCAGAGTGCAGGTCACGAGGGTGACGTGGGTGCCCTCCGCGGCGTATTTGGCCATCGTGGCGCCGGTGCCCGACGACTCGTCGTCGGGGTGGGCGTGCACGAGCAGCAAGCGGCGATCAGTCATGACCCGAGACTACGTCCAGGCTCGGCGGGGCCGCGTACCGGCGGCCGATGGGCTGGCAGGATGAGAGGCATGAGTGAGAGCTTTCCCCGCATGTACGCACGCACCCGCCGTTTCACCCTGGGGGTGCCGAGAGGCTTCACCGTCGCCCCGGGCGGCGAGCGCGCCACCTTCCTGCGCAGCCGGTCGGGCACCGACGCCGTGACCTGCCTGTGGGAGCTCGACCTCGGGTCCGGCGCCGAGCGGCTGCTGGTCGACCCGGCGGACCTCGGCCCGGCCGACGAGGAGCTGCCGGCCGAGGAGCGGGCGCGCCGCGAGCGGGCCAGGGAGTCGGCGGGCGGCGTGGTGGCGTACGACGCCGACGCCACGCTGACCACGGCCGTCTTCGCGCTGTCCGGCGCGCTGTACGTGCTGGACGTCCCCTCCGCCCGGGCCCGCGCGCTCACCACCCCCGGGCCGGTGATCGACCCGCGGCTCTCCCCCGACGGCACCCGTGTGGCGTACGTCACCGGCGGCGCGCTGCACGTCCAGGACCTCGCCACCGGCGCGGACCGCGCGCTGGCCACCCCCGAGGCCGAGGGCGTCACGTACGGCCTCGCCGAGTTCATCGCCGCCGAGGAGCTGGAGCGGCTGCGCGGCCACTGGTGGTCCCCGGACGGCACGGCGCTGCTCGCCGAGCGGGCCGACGAGTCCCCCGTGGACCGCTGGCACATCGCCGACCCGGCCAACCCCTCGCGGGTCCCCGCCACGGTGGCCTACCCCGCGGCCGGCACGGCCAACGCCGTGGTGGAGCTGGTGGTGCTGGGCATGGACGGCTCGCGCACCCCCGTGCCGTTCTCCGACGAATACCTCGTGTCGGCCGTCTGGGACCGGCACGGCCCGCTGATCGTCACGATGTCCCGCGACCAGCGCACCATGCGGGTGCTCGCCGTCGACCCCGCCACCGGCACGACCGCCGAGGTGCGTACCGACACCGACCCCGCCTGGGTGGACGTCGTGCCCGGCGTGCCCGCCCGGCTGCCCGACGGCCGGCTGGTGTGGACGGCCGTGGACGGCGACGCGCGGCGCCTGCTGGTGGGCGACGTCCCGGTCACCCCGCCGGACATGCAGGTCCGCGATGTGGTCGGCGTCGAGGACGGCACCGTGCTGTTCCGGGCGAGCACCGACCCCGCCGAGATCCACCTGTGGACCTGGTCCTCCGGCACCCTCACGCCCGTCACCGGCGACACCCCCGGCGTGCACCACGGCCGGATGAGCCACGGCGTCCTCGTGCTGGTCAGCCAGACCCTCGAATCCCCCGCCACCACCGTCCGCGTGGTGAACGGCGAGCGCCGCCTGCCCGTGCGCTCCCTCGCCGAGCGCCCGCGCCTGGAGCCCCGGGTGTCGCTGGTGCGCACCGGCACCCGCGAGCTGACCACGGCGGTGCTGCTGCCCAGCGGGCACGTGCCCGGCTCGGCGCGGCTCCCCGTCCTCATGGACCCCTACGGCGGGCCGCACGCCCAGCGCGCTCTCTCGTCGGGCCGCTCCTACCTGGAGCCGCAGTGGTTCGCCGACCAGGGCTTCGCGGTCGTGGTCGCCGACGGCCGCGGCACCCCGGGCCGGGGTCCCGCGTTCGAGCGCGAGGTGCTGAACGACCTGGCGACCCCCGCCCTGGAGGACCAGGTGGACGCCCTGCACGGCGCCGCCCGCCTGTACCCCGACGACCTGGACCTGTCCCGGGTCGCCATCAAGGGCTGGTCCTTCGGCGGCTACCTCGCCGCCCTGGCCGTGCTGCGCCGCCCCGACGTCTTCCACGCGGCCGTGGCGGGCGCCCCCGTCACCGACTGGCGCCTCTACGACACCGGCTACACCGAGCGCTACCTCGGCCACCCCGGCGAGCAGCCGGACGTCTACGAGCGCTCGTCCCTGCTGGCGGACGCCGAGAAGCTGGAGCGTCCCCTGCTGCTCATCCACGGCCTCGCCGACGACAACGTGGTCGCGGCGCACACCCTGCGCCTGTCCTCCGCGCTGCTGTCCGCGGGCCGCCCGCACACCGTCCTGCCGCTGTCCGGGGTCACCCACATGACGCCGCAGGAGGTCGTGGCGGAGAACCTGCTCCATCTCCAGGTCGACTTCCTGAAGAAGGCCCTGTCCGCCTGATCCCCGCCGCGAGCCCCGCCACGGTCGTGGCGGGGCCCGTTCTTCAGCGGGTGGTGCCGTGCCAGCTCTCCCACAGGGCGGCGTACGCGCCGCCCGCGGCGACCAGGTCGTCGTGGGAGCCGAGTTCGCTGACCCTGCCGTCCTCGACGACGGCCACGCGGTCGGCGTCGTGGGCGGTGTAGAGGCGGTGGGCGATGGCGATCACCGTGCGGCCGTCCAGCACCGCGGCGAGCGAGCGCTCCAGGTGGCGGGCGGCATGCGGGTCGATCAGCGAGGTGGCCTCGTCCAGCACGAGGGTGTGCGGGTCGGCCAGCACCAGCCGGGCCAGCGCGATCTGCTGGGCGTGCGCGGGGGACACCGCGAAACCGCCCGAGCCGACCACGGTGTCCAGGCCGTCCGGCAGCGCCTCCACCCACTCCCACGCGTCCACCGCGACCAGCGCGCCCTTGACCTGCGCGTCCCCGGCGCCGGGACGGCCGATCAGCACGTTGTCCCGCAGGGTGCCGCGGAACACGTGGTGCTCCTGGGTGACCAGCGCGACGTGGCCGCGCAGGTCGTCCAGGGGCAGGTCGACCAGGGAGACGCCGCCGACGGTGACCTCGCCGGTGCGCGGGCCGTGGATGCCGGCCAGCAGCCTGCCGAGCGTGGACTTGCCCGCGCCGGACGGGCCGACGATGGCGAGCCGCTCCCCCGGCGCCACGTCCAGCGAGACGCCGTGCAGCACGTCGCGGCCCTCGCGGTAGGCGTACCGGACGTCGTCGGCGACCAGTTCCTCACCGTCGGGACGGCCCTCGCCCGCCACACGGTCGTCCGGCACGTTGGCCACGCCGAGCAGGCGCGCCATCGACGCGGCGCCGACCTGCAACTCGTCCACCCAGGACAGCAGCCGGTCCAGCGGGTCGATGAGCTGCTGCACGTACAGCGTGGCGGCGGTGACCTGGGCCAGCGACACCCAGCCGTTCAGGTGGAACAGGCCGCCGAACAGCAGCGTGGACGCCACCGGCAGCACGTAGCCGATCTCGACGGCCGGGAACCACACCATGCGCAGGCCAAGGGTGTAGCGCTCGGCGGCCCACGACCTGGCGATGTCGGTGTCGGTGCGGCGGTGCCTGCGGGCCTGGAGGCCGAACGCCTCGACGGTCCGCGCGCCGTCGACGGTCTCGCTCAGGCCCTCGGTCATCTCGGCGTACGCGGCGTTCTCCCGCAGGTAGCCGTCCCTGGCCCGCCGCAGGTACCAGCGGGTGAAGAACCACAGCAGCGGCACGGCCAGCAGCGACGGCAGCAGGAGCAGCGGGCCCACCAGGGCCAGCGCGCCGAGCACGAACGAGCCGGCCACGACCGCGATCAGCGTCTCCGGCACGGCGTGCCGCACGGTGCGCGACAGCGAGTCCACGTCGCGGGAGGTGCGGGTGACCAGGTCGCCGGTGCCCGCGCGTTCCACGGTGGACAGCGGCAGGGCCAGCACGCGGTCCACGAACTCCTCGCGCAGCTCGGCGAGGACGGCCTCGCCGAGCTTGGCGGAGTTGTACACCGCGAAGCGGATCAGCACGGCCTGCGCGACGACGAAGGCGGCGATGCTGATCGCCACCGTGTCCACGCCGATGCCGCCGGTGCCGTCGCGCACGCCCTCCACCAGCTCGCCGAGCAGGCGCGGCGCCGCGAGGCCCGCGACCGCCGCCAGGGCGTGCAGGCCGAGGGCCAGGCTCAGGCGGCCGGGGTACTTCAGGGTCAGCCGGCGCGCGTAGGCCCGGACCTGGGCCTCGTCGGCGACGGGCAGGATTCTCGAGTTGCTCACGGTCAGCCCTCCCCTCGGGTCACGGTGGCGGTGTAGGCGGGTTCGGTGGCGATGAGGGTGCGGTGCGCACCCTCGGCGAGCACCTTGCCGTCCTTCATGAAGATCACGTGGTCGGCGCGGTCCAGCATCAGCGGGCTGGTGCTGCACACCAGGGTGGTGCGCCCGGTGCGGGCCTTGGCGAGCCGGTCGGCGATGCGCGCCTCGGTGTGCGCGTCCACCGCGCTGGTCGGCTCCACCAGGATCAGCACCTCGGGGTCGGCCAGCAGCGCCCGCACCAGCCGCAGCCGCTGCTGCTGGCCGCCGGAGAACTCCCAGCCGCCCTCGGCGACGTGCGACTCCAGGCCGTCCGGCAGCGCCTCCACGATGTCCTCGGCGCCCGCGGCGTGCAGGGCGTCCGCCACCTCGTCGTCGGAGGCAGAACCCGTGGGGTCCAGCTCGTCGCGCAGCCGGCCGCTGAACAGGCGGGCGGCGTTGTCCGCCACCAGGATGCGCCGCCTGACCTCGGCGGGCGCCATCTCGGCCAGCCGGACGCCGCCGTAGGTGACGTCGGCCTCGGCGTAGCGGCCGAGGCGGTCGGCCTCCGCGATGGCGTCCTCGGGCACCGCGCACGCCAGGGCGGTCAGCCGGCCCGGCCGGACGACCACACCCGACTCGCGGTCGGCCAGGTCGCCGCCGGGCTCGGGCGTCGCGTCCGTGGCGCCGGTGCCGCCGATCTCCGGGTCCAGGGACAGGATGCGGACCACCCTGCGGGCCGCCACGTGGCCTTTGGTGAGCTTGTCGGCGGCCTCGGTCATGGTGCGCAGCGGGCCCACCAGGAACAGCGCGTAGCCGTAGAAGGAGACGAGCTGGCCCACGGTGATGGTGCCGTCCAGGGCGTAGCGGGCGCCCTGCCAGGTGACGAAGGCGATGAGGATGCCGGGCAGCAGCAGCTGCGCGCCCTCCAGCGCGGCGTCCACCGAGGCGACCCGCACGCCGGCCTCCCGTACCCGCTGGGACTCCTCGCGGTACCGGTCGGTGAAGACCTGCTCGCCGCCGATGCCGCGCAGCACGCGCAGACCGGCCACGATGTCGCCCGCCCGGGTGGCGAGGTCGCCCTGCAGGTCGCGCTGCACGTGCTGCCTGCGGTGCAGCGGGCGCAGCAGCGGCGCGACGGCCAGGGCCATCAGCGGCACGCCGATCAGCACCATCATGCCGAGCCGCGTGGAGGTGCTCAGCAGGATCACGGTGACCGCGCCGATCGCCACCACGGCGCCGCTGCCGCGCAGGACGATGTCCACGGCGTTGCCGATGTGCGCGATGTCGGAGTTGCCGACGCTGATCACCTCACCGGTGGACAGGCGTTTCGGCAGGGTGGCACCGAGCCGGGTGGCCTGGCGGGCCGTCACCTGGACCGTGCGGTAGGCGGCGCACAGCCAGTTGTAGACCGCCGAGCGGTGGCGCATGACGCCGCCGAACGAGGCCACGGCGCCGAGTCCGAGCACGACGAGCGACCAGCGGACCAGCCCGCTTGCGTCGTGGGCGGTGAGACTGTCGATGGCCCTGCCGATGGCCGCGGGGACCAGGGCCTGCGCCAGCCACCACAGCACGGCGAAGCCCATGCCTGTCAGCAGCGGGGCGGCCTGGCCGCGCGCGATCCACCACAGGTACCGGAACGGGCTGCGGGCATCGGGAACGCCGGGGTCGGCGAGAGGAAGGGAGCGCATGGCCCACTCAGGCTGACCTACCGGGACCAGGGGCGGCAAACCATTTTCCGGGACAATTGGGGTCGTACCAGCGGAAACTCCTGCCACATCGGGTCTTCCCCGATGATCTTCTATTTTCAGGCGTCAACTGTGGTTGACACCGTCCCAGGCGTCAACCTATATTGACACCTATGAGCGACACCGCCCAACTGGCCTCCGACGCCGGCAGCCGCGACCCCGCCGTCGGTCTCCGCGCCGTACGAGCCCTGCGCGTCCTGGTCGAACGCCTGGAGGCCCTCCAGGTCGACAGCGCGCGCGAACAGGGCTGGTCCTGGCAGGAGATCGCCGTCCTCCTCGGCGTCAGCAGGCAAGCGGTCCACAAGAAGTACGCCGGCGGCCGCGGCCTGCTGCGACGCGAGAAATGAGACCCCCGATGTCACCACGACAGGAGAAGTAAGCACATGTTCGAGCGATTCCGCGAGGACGCCCGCCACACGGTCAAGCTCGCCCAGGAGGAGACCAAGCCGTTCGGCCACGACTACGTCGGCACCGAGCACCTCCTGCTGGCCCTCCTGCGCCAGCCCGACAGCGTCGCCACCCGCGTCCTCGCCCGCCACGGCCTGGACCACGACAATGTCGGCGACGCCGTCGCCCGCCTCCTCGTCACCCCCGACGACCTGGACGCCGAAGCCCTCGGCAGCATCGGCATAGACCTCGACGCCATCCGCGAAAAAGTCGAAGCCGCCTTCGGCCCCGGCGCCCTGGACCGCAAACCCGGCTCCCCCCGCCGCCCCTGGCGCCCAGGCGGCCACATCCCCTTCACCGGCCGCGCCAAGAAGGTCCTGGAACTCTCCCTCCGCGAAGCCATCGCCCTCAAACACAACTACATCTGCAACGGCCACATCCTCCTAGGCATCCTCCGCGAAGGCGAAGGCCTAGCCGCCAAGGTCCTCTCCGACGCCCACCTCGACTTCCCCACCCTCCGCCAGGAAATCAAGTCCGAACTCAACTGATCCGACCCGGATCACCCCGACCGCGCGCGCGGTCCCCGACGAACACCGTATTTTCTGTAGTATCGGCAAATATCGCGATGAGCACGGGGGCGTTAATCAGATCCAAAGTAATGGATCTACTAGAGATTTCTACCGATTTATCCCACGATCCGCGAAAGAACGCGCGCCATGCCAACTGGAGCCAGGGACCGACGCATACGGGTCAAGCCCGCGACCGTGCGCGTCACCGGCTTCCTGCTCAGTCTGATCTTCGCCTTCGTTTTCCTGGGGCTGATTTTCGACGCCAGGCAGGCCGCCGTCTTCACGTCGTTGCTGATCGTGCCGTGGGGACTCACCGCGTGGCTTCTGCACCGGCAGGCCAACCGCGTCCTCTGGACCAGTCGCCGCGAACTCCTGGGTCTCACGCTGCTCCGATTCCTTCCCTTGCTCCCTCCCATGTGCTCCTTCATCACGGATCACGACGCCGGGATCGGCTACACCATCGCGACGGCGGCGGTGCTCGTGCCGATCACGGCCGCCGGCGCGTACATCAGTCTTCGCGGGGAAGAGCGATTCCGTCTGCGACAAGGCCTCGCCGTCGCGCTGAGGTCCGGCGACAGACGGCGGATGATCGCCGCGTGCGAGGCGGAACTGCGGAAAGCCGGTGCTCCCGCTCATCGTTCCTGGTTGACCATGAACCTGGCCTACGCGCTGTACAACCTGTCGCTGGAGAGCTATGACCGGCATGCCCTCGAACGAGCGGCACGTCTCCTCACGAGCGTCGCCGAAAACGACACCGATCCCGAACGCCGATTCTCCGCCGCGGATCTCCTGGTGGACGTCACGGACTCGTTCGAGCGATCCGAAGGCGACAACCTGGCGATCGAGCAGGCGACGGAGCGAATGATCGCCGCCGCCGAAGGCCTGCTACATATTCCAGAGGTGCTCCATGCCGTCAACCTTCGGCGCTTCGACATGGCTTTCATCCGTTTGTCGGTGGACCTGGCCCGCATGGCGAGTGGCCTGTCGCCCTCGATGCGCTTCGTGGACGACTTCAAAGGACTCATACGGCAGGGCGAACAGTACTTGGAGGCCGTTCCATCCTCTTTACACACATCTCCACGCGTTAACTTTCTGATCGCACAGTTGGCGGTACTGAGGTCGTTCATCGCCCAGATGGAAGAAAGGGCACCGTCTGCTTCGCGCATCGACGACCTGCGCAGGGTGCTCGACGAGACACCCTCCTATCTCAGAATGGCCGCCCATGCCTGGCTACCCGCGCTCGTCATCCTGGTGGACATGAATGATGCCACTCTCGCCGACGTGACCGATGCCGAACGCCGGATCCGCGCGGCACTGGCGGCAGGGATGGATAACTTTTCCTCCGTGGCCCTGCACAGAGGGCTCGCCAAGCTGGCCGCGATCGAGGCTGACCTGAGCCCCGGACGGCCCGGGTATCTGGTCTCCGAAATCATGAGACGACACAGATCCGCCTACGAACTGGCCATGGCGAATTCATTCACGGAGGCGACAAGCATCGCCATGGACTGGGGCGAAGTGGCGGCGCAGCATGATCTCGCCGATCAGGCTGCGGAGGCTTATCTCATCGCCTTGCGGACGGCGCGGCGTTTCGCGCACGGGTCGCTGACGCGCGGCGAGCGGACCGCGCGCGTGCGCGAGGCCAACGGCGCGGCGGTGGAGGCCGCGTACTGGCTTACGGCCTGCCACAAGAACCACGAGGCCGTGCTGGCGCTGGAGACGGGCCGGGCGCTGCTGATGAGTGAGGTCATCGAGAGAGATCAGATCGAGGAGCGGTTGCGCGAGTACGGGCACACCCGGCTGGCCGACCGATACCGCGAAGTGATCGCGGAGTTGCGGGCGCTCGAACCCGGCGGCCGTGACACCGCGTGGATGTTCACTCCCGAAGGGCGGGCCCGGCGCGCCACGCTGGACGCGGCCAGGTCGAGATGGGACGGCCTGGTCCAGGAGATCCGCGGGCTTCCGGGCTTCGAAAGCTTCTCGCCGACCCTCGCCAAGGACGACTGAATCCCGTGGCCGGCTCCTCCGATGTCCGGCGCGCGGCCGGACGGGTGAGGTCTCAGACGAGTTCCGCGGCCGGTCTGCCGCCGCGTGTGGCCAGCCAGCCGGCCACCTCCTCGGCGCCGCTGCGCCGGGCCGCGTCCAGGGGGGTCAGGTGGTCGTAGCCGATCCAGTTGAGGTCCGCGCCATGGGCGAGGAAGTACTCGGCGGCTTCGCGGCTGCCGCCGTGGCAGGCCGCCCACAGGCCGGTGGTGGCGTCCTCGCGGGTGAGGGGCGGGGCGGCGGCGATGCGGTCCATCAGGCCGAGGGCGGCGGACTCCCATAGGTTCGTCGTGGCGCCGCGGGCCAGAAGGCGGCGGGCGGCGTTCCACTGGGCGAAGGCACAGGCGTCCGAGATGGCGGTGCCGTCCGCGATCACCGCACCCCGGGCCTCGATGTCGGCACCGGCGTCCAGGAGGGCGTCGAGGACGCCGATGTCGTCACAACTCGCCGCCCACATCAACGGCGTCTCGCGGTGCGGCCCTTCGAAGCGCCCGTCGACGTCGGCCCCCGCCTCCACCAGCAGCCTGGCGGTCTCCGGTCCGTTGGGGAAGTTCCCGGGCCAGTCGGTGAGCACGTGCAGCAACGTACGCGACATGCCGCCCTCGTCCCCCAGCCGCACGGTGACCAGCTCGGGATGCGCGCTCAGCAGGCGCCGCAGCTCGCCGGTGTCACCACCGTGGATCGCGTCCGTCACGGCTCGCGCGAGGGGAGTGTCGGTGTCCAGATAGGTCATGCCGACCATCCTGCTTCACGGTTCGGGAGGCGAACCGGCTCACGGTGGTGCGCATGCGTCGTATCGCCAAGGGAAGGGAGCCGTCACCCAGTCGACACCGGACGTCGCGCGCACGCCGACGAGCCCCTTTTAGGGTGGAATTCATGATCCTCGCATCGGCAGTGAAGCGTCTGCGTCGGTTAGGCGTGCGTGCGCTCCGGGCGGCCAACCGCCGCAGGGCGCGTGGTGCCGCGGAGCCCGGCACGCGGCAGATCACGTTCCTGCTGCTGCACGCGCACGGGATGGGCGGGACCATCCGCACCGTGTTCAACCTCGCCGGCATGCTGGCGGCCGACCACGACGTCGAGATCGTCAGCGTCATCAAGACCAATGAGGATCCGTTCTTCGAGGTGCCGCCGGGGGTCCGCGTCACCTTCCTGGACGACCGTGTGGGCCGCCGCGACCTGCCCGCCTGGCTCGCCCGGTTGGGTGCCAGCAGGCTCATCCCGCGCGAGGAGGCGGCCTACGCGACCTTCACCCTGCGCACCGACCTGAAGATCCTTCGTTTCTTACGCGGCCTTCGCGGTGGCGTACTGATCACCACCCGCCCCGGCTTCAACCTGGCCGCCGCCCTGCTGACCCCGCCCGGGGTGATCACCATCGGCCAGGAGCACGTCGGCTTCGCCTCCCACCAGCCCGACCTCCAGAAGCTCATCGTGCGCCGCTACGGCAGGCTCGACGCCCTCGTCACCCTGACCGAGGCCGACCTGAAGGCGTACCGCAAGGCCCTGCGCGGCCGCCGCCGCCCGCACCACCTGTCGCGTATCCCCAACGCGGCCGTCCCCTTCGCCGGGGGCCCCTCCCCCCTGACCGGCAAGACCGTCCTCGCCGCCGGCCGGCTCACCAAGGTGAAGGGCTTCGACCTGCTCATCAAGGCCTGGGAGCAGGTCGCCGCCGCCCACCCGGGCTGGACCCTGCGCATCGTCGGCGCCGGCCCCCAGCTCGAACGCCTGCAGGCCGCCATCGAGGAGCGCGGCCTCACCGGCTCGGTCCAGCTTCCCGGCCCGAGCTCCGACATGGGCGCCGAGTTCGACGCCGCGTCCGTCCTCGTCCTCAGCTCCCGCCACGAGGGTTTCCCGATGACGATCCTGGAAGCCTTGGGCAAGGGCGTCCCCGTCGTCAGCTTCGACTGCCCCCACGGCCCCCGCGAGATCCTCACCGACGGCCACGACGGCTTCCTCATCCGCCGCCGCGACATCGACGGCCTCGCCGCCGCCATCGGCCGCCTCATCGAGGACGAGCCGTTACGCCGCCAGATGGGCACCCGGGCACTCCACACCTCCCGCCGCTACACCCCCGCCACCATCCACGCCGAATGGAACGCTCTGCTGGCCGAGCTGTCCGCGGCCGCCTCAACCCCCACCGCCCCGGCACCCTGATCGGCACGATGGCGCCCCGGTGACGGACGCCCGGAAATGTCGGCGGCGTCGCCTAGCCTCGGACCATGGACATCATCTTGATCCCCGGGCTCTGGCTCGACGGCACGTCGTGGGACGAGGTCGTTCCCGCCCTCCGGCAGGCCGGGCACCGCACCCATTCCCTCACCTTGCCCGGTATGGAGTCCAAGGACGCCGACCGCTCCCAGATCACCCTGCGCGACCACGTCGGCGCCGTCGTCCAGGCGATCGACTCCGTCTCCCCGTCCGGCGGCGAGATCGTGCTCGTCGGCCACTCCGGCGGCGGCGCCATCGCCCACGCCGCGGCCGACGCCCGCCCGGACAAGATCACCCGGGTGGTCTACGTCGACAGCTGGCCCCTCGGGGAAGGCGGGGCCATCAATCCCTACTTCCCCGCCGAGAACGGCGAGGTCCCCCTCCCCGACTGGTCCCTGTTCGACGAAGAGGACCTCATCGACCTCGGCGACGAGTCGCGCGCCGCGTTCCGCGCACGCGCCATCCCCTCACCCGCCGGGGTCGCCCGCGGGCAGCAGCACCTCACCGACGACCGCCGCTACGACGTCCCGGCCACCGTCATCGCCTGCGAGTTCCCGAGCGCCCACCTCAAGAAGTGGATGTCCCAGGGCGAGCCGAACCTCCTGGAACTCTCCAAACTCCGCGACGTCGAGTACGTCGACCTCCCCACCGGCCACTGGCCCCAGTTCACCCGCCCCGGAGACCTCGCCCAGGCGATCCTCCACAGCATCACCCCGGCCTGATCACCCGGCGCGCCGTTCCTCAGGACGCGTGAACGGGGATCACGCCGCCAGGACGCGCGCGCGGGTGCCGACCCCGGTCAGGGAGGTGGCGTCGAGGGAGTGGATGCCCCTCGCGTCCAGGGTGCTGACGAGGTCGTCGCGGACGCGACGGGTCGCGTCGGCGTCCAGGCCGCGGATGACACCGCGGAAGCCGGTGCCGAGGACCAGCAGCCAGGCCAGGTCGGCGGTGAGGGGGACCGACAGGGGGATCCGGCGTACCGAGACCTCCTTCAGGGCGAGACGGGCCAGCCAGTTGCGCATGCCGTCCTCGGAGCCCAGCCTGACGACCGGGCCGCGGGCGGGCGGGGCGGCGAGGGGGCCGCGCTCGCGTTCGGCCGCTCCGTAGAGCGCGACGCGGAACTCCTCCAGCGCGCCGTTCGCCCAGGTGGTGACCGCGAAACGTCCCCCCGGGCGGACCAGCTCGACCAGGCGCGCGGCGGAGGCGTCCAGGTCGGGGAGCAGGAGCACGCTGTGCACGCACAGCACGACGTCGTAGCGGGAGCCGTCGGCGGGGCGCCAGCGTGACGCGTCGGCCCGGACGAACCGCAGGTGATCCATGCCTTGCCGTGCCGCGCGTTTTCGCCCCTGCCTGAGCAGGGACTCGGCCAGGTCGACGGCGTCCACCCGGCCGCCGGGGCCGCTCGCGGCGGCGGCGGGCAGGGCCGAAGCACCCGCGCCGCAGCAGACGTCGAGCACGCTGTCACCTGGCTCGACGCCCGCGACCCTCGTGGTCGCCTCGCCTATGGGGTCCCACAGGACAGGACTCAGCTCGGCGAAATCGCTGTCGGTACTGTCGAAGAGTGCGCCGATCTCGGCGGGATTCACGCGTCCTCCGTTCGCATTGACTTCGAGGCTCTGACGCGAGTTCTTCTTCCAGTTGACACGACATCACCCCCGTCCGCGAACTCGGACGGGGGTGAGCCGGGGATTCGGTCAGGCGTCGAGGCGGCAGCCGTCAGTGGTCTTGCCGTTGTTGCAGTGGTTCAGCTGGAGGCTGTCCAGCAGGTAGGCGAAGGTCTGGCCCGAGGGGGTCATCACCGAGAGCTGCACGGTGGTGGCGCCGGTGGGGGCCAGGCCGGAGACCGAGTACTCCTGCCACCCGGAGTTGAGGGCGATCAGCGAGCTGTCGGTGCTCGACAGCAGGGTGCCGGACGAGTTGTACCAGGACATGCGCAGCCTGACGTTGCCCGAGGTGCCGGTGGTGGCGCGGGCGAAGAACTTGTACCGCTGCCCCGCCGTCACCGGCGGCCTGCGCGTGAGCGAGACGAACCCGTCGGCGTACGACTGCACGTTCATGGTCAGCGACCGCCGGCCGTCGTAGTAGCGCGCCGACACCTGGTTGTCCGGCCCCGGGGGTGTCACCTGCATCCACCCGCCGCCGGACACGGTGAACGACGACGGGTATCCGTACGGCGCCTCCGCCTCGATCGTGCGTTCCTGGGCGGTCAGCAGGTCGTTGCTGTACCCGACGTCACAGCAGGTGGGTGTGGTGAACACCGAGTAGCCGGCCACGTTGAGCTTGCGCGGGTCCGGGTACTTCGACGTGTAGAGCATCGCCGCGGGCTCGCTCGGGTCGTAGTAGTTGTTGAAGTCCGCGTCCAGCTGCCAGTCGTTGTACTGGCTGGTCATGACGTCGCTGATCTCGTCGATCCCCGCCTCGGTCACCTTGGCGTGGTCCACCTCGTGCAGGTGGATCAGCTCGTGCAGCAGCGTGCCGCTGTCCCATTCGTCGGCGGTCCCCACGCAGACCGGCCCGCAGTGGGCCGTTCCGGTCCCGTCGAAGTCCTCGAAAACCACGTACCGGCGGTTGGCGTTGTCGTACCCCGCCGCTCCCAGGTCGTCGGCGATGACGTCCGGGGGCGTCTCGCCGCCGATCACGCCGTTCTCGATCTTCTCCGGTATGACGAGGGCCTGGGCGTAGCCGGCGTAGGTGCTGGTGTTGTATCCGGTCCGGCAGCTGAGGTTGATGTGCTGGTCGTAGTTGGTCGACTCGTCGACCGACCAGTCCATCCGGTCCACTATCTTGGCGATCCGCTCCACGAAGGCCGCGTAGTTGTTCCCGTTCCCGTCATGCCAGGCGTAGATCACCTGGACGGCCGGGATGCTCGACGAGGCGTTCGTCGGGTCGGACAGCGTCGTGGTGCAGCCCCGCTTGGGGACGTTCGCGTCCACCGGCTGCGCGTAGGGGCCGGTGGGCTCGGTGCCGATGGGGTCGAACACGGCGTGCGCCGGATTCGCCATCATCGAGATGACGAGCGCCGTCGTCGCCATGACGGCGGCGACACGCCTGGGTCGTAAAGACAAATTGAGCTCCTCCCGTTATTTGCCATTAACCCATATCAAATCGATCATGGCGTTAAGGGATCATTACGGACGGAGCAACATCAGCGCAAAACCGCAGCTCACGATGAACATCAGTTGTCGAAAACATGTCATCCACAATTTGAGATGCGATCCTTTTGGGCCCCCGGGAACAAACAGGACGAATAATCCTTATAGCGGAAACCAACCTGAATATCGGTAGTGTTTGCTCCAGCCATGACGTCCCCCGTCGAAACTCGTCAGGCGCCTCGCCGACGGTGATACGGGACGGCGCGCTCAGCTCCCGAAGATGAGCCGCTGCCGACGCCGGTAACCGGGCCTGACCAGCATCAGCAGCACCCCGAGGACCGGACCGGCGACCTCGCGGACGCGCGCCATCTCCTCCGGACCGGCGTACCGGTCCACCCAGGCGAGCTCGAAGCGTCGGTGCTCTTGAGCGACTTCTCCATCGCCTTCCAGTCGGCACGGGACACGTACTGCTCGATGACCGGGAAGATGGTCCGCTCCTCCTCCTCGGTGTGCTCGTCGATCAGCTCGGCGACCGTACGGATCGCGGCCGCCAGCCCTGCGGCGTCACCCTCACCGCTCGCGAAGCGGCCCGCCGCCGAACGGACCCTCTCCAGCAGGCGATCGAGCTCGGAATGGTCCTCGGAGAGGTCGCCGAGGAACTCCGCCAGCCGCCCGAGCACCAGCCCGGCGGGGCCGAGCGTGATCCCCGCGGTGTGCAGGCCGATCATCTCGCCCTCCGCCGGGAGGACGAGCCGGTAACACTCCTCCGCCACCTCGCGGGCCCCGAGGGCCATGGCGTTGCCCCCGCGCAGCGCGAGGTCGATCGTCGAGAACACGCTCGGTGTCGTCATGCGCTCGGCCGGCCAGACGGACCGGGCCGCGTCCAGCCGCCCGGCGGCGACCAGCGCGCTGACGTAGAACTCGTCGATCGCCCGCGGTATGCGCTCGCGGGCGGCAGCCAGCTCGTCCACCGACTCCTCGGCGCGACCACTGGCCAGCCGCACCGTCAACCGCGCCAGGCTCCGGAAGACGGCGACGTTGGGCCCTCCCGCCTCCCCCATCCGCTCGGCGAGAACCGTGTACGCCGCCAGGGCCAGCTCGAACTCCCCCTTCACCACCGCGTCGACGGCGTCGCTGCGCCGGCTACCCGCCTTCTACACCGCGTCCTGATCCCGCCGCGCGAGACGACGACGCACCGTCGGGAGCACGGTGCCAATCGTCGCCGAGTGATCCGCTGATTCGCTGATCCACTGATCCACTGATCCGCGAACGAGCGCGGCGGGACCGCACCGGCCCCGCCGCGCTCACCCCGGTCCGCAGCTCAGGCTGGCAGCCCGAGCAGATCGGTGTCCCCCGTCATGAACGCGGTGAGGAACCGCTCCCGCCCGAGGATCTTGAAGATCTCGTCCGCGTGCACCCCGTTCTGCGCGTAGCCCAGAGCCACCTTCCTCTTCGGTTTCACCAGGTCCCCCGACACCCCGATCATGAGCCGTGCCGTCGTCCCCTCGTCCCCGTGGTCGATCATCCAGTTGAACACCTCCCGGGTGACCACCTCGACGAACCCCTCCAGGATCACCAGCGGCCTCGTGACCTTGCCCGACTTCAGCTTGATGTCCGGGTGGAGAAGCGTGTGCACCATCTCGTGCACGATCACCTCGACGAGCTCCCACCGATGCTCCGACTGCGGCCGATCGGTCTTGAACTCGGTGACCAGCCCGACCCCGCCCCCCGGCTGCCCGTGGGAGTTCGACCCGATGTGCCGGCAGAAGAAGACCGCGGCCCTCCTCGGCTTGTCCTCGATGATCCACTTGCTCAGCAGGTCCCACAGGAAGACCCTGTCCTCCTGGCGGGTGGCGTCGTACGCGGCGGCAGCGAAGATCGACTGCCCCGCGGAGTCGTCCTCCCCCAGCAGATGGGCGCGATTCATCAGATGCTTGACGATGTCCTCGTCACTCGGCATGGTCGCCGTCTTGTCGAAGACGTTGTCGAAATAGTCGAACCCCGTGAAGAACGGGCTGTTCTCGTTGGCCGCCGCGTACGGCTGGAGCATCTCCCACGCCGTGAACTGCGCCAGCTCCGCGATCGCCTTGAAGTCCCCCAGCCGCTGATACGCCGCCGGCACCTCCGCCGGACGCATCCACTGCCGAACGTGATCAGCCATGTGCGCGTACAACTTCGGCAGAAGCTCCTTGAGCACCTCCCCCTTGAGCGGCGCCCCCTGCCCGCCCTGCGCCCCCGACGGCGGCGGCCCGTAGAGTGCGACGACCCGGTCACGCTCCCCCTGCGTCAACCGCTGCGCGCTCGCCCGCAACGCCGCCCGCAACCACCCCGTCCGGCCGAGCACCATGAGCTCGAACTCCCGCCCGGACGGCGACGGCATCACCGGCCGCACCTTGCCGACGTTGGCCACCAGCCACGCCAACGCCTTCTTCACATCGAACCCCGCACCCGGATTCCCGAGCACCATATTGGCCGCGTACACCAGCCATAACCGCAACTGCCGATCCGTCAGCCCCAGAGCCAGAGCCGGATCCTGCCCCCCCGCCTTGAAGAGCCGCCCGAGCGTGTCCGTCACCTGCGTCTCGTTCCAGCGCGCCACATCCCCATGCTTGACGACGACCTGCACCGGCCCGAGATTCACCGTCCGATTGACCGGCACCTCCTGCTGAGCCACGGCGATGAGGACGTCGTCGATGGAGGACTTCGGAGCGAACATGACTTTCCTCCGTAACTACCGGTCTTCTGCGACGCCCCCCATCAAATCCGCCCCGCGCCGAAATCGCGATAGCAATCCGCCCCCGCGAAGGCCCCGCCCCGCCCGATCACGACGGCAGGACGGGGCGTATGCCGTCCGGCGACTAGATCCGCACGAAACGCAACGAGGACGTCCCGCCCTCGTCATTGAGAATCTCGGCGATGGCGGCCGCCCCCTCCAGGTTGGCCCAGAGGACCTGCACCCGGATGGCCGTCGGCCCGGTCACAAGAATGTCCTCATTGATCGGCGCAGTCTCCCGCCGGCCGATCTCATCTCGAGCCGGGTTCTGATCGGCCACATGAACAACGGTCCGGACGCTCCCCGGCACGGCGGAGTTCGCCGTGACATTGAAAAGCCGCGCCCGGATGAGCGTGTTGAACGGAGGCTTCCCCCAGACCCGTCCATGGATGTTCGCGTCGAGCGCATAGCTGCCAGGCAACGGAAGGGTGACCTCCAGCGGGATGTCGATCCACGTACCAGCCGGCAAGGTCAGCAGATCGACGGTCTTGGCCAGATGCACGGTGTCCCCCGGCAGGTCCCCCGCACACGGCTTGGCAACCGGCGGCACCGAGCCGGCCCCGGCATGCGCCGGAAGGACACCAATCCCGAGCAGCGCGGTCACAGCGGCAGCAACGAAGAGTCGACGCATGGATGTTCCCCCTGTTGAGAGTGCTTGTAGCCGGAACGATCACTACCCAAAGATCTTGCCTCCCCCACACCCACAGCGATCAATCACCTACGCAATGCGTACCCACCCATGCCCAGCTGCTTGCCAACGCCCCCAGCAACGATTCCGACGCCCCCCAGGGCATTCGACCCTGGACACCCCACCCCACCAGCCGGAAGGACACCGATGTCCGAGGGCTTCACCACCGAAGCGATCCAACTCAAGGACTCACCGGTCTTCGTCCGCCACACCGGAACCGGCCCCCCGGCCCTCCTCCTACACGGCCCCCCAAGAACCTCCGCCACCTGGCACCAAATAGGCCCCCCGCCTGGTAACCGAAGGCTTCACCGCAATCTGCCCCGCCCTACGCGGCTACGACCGCACGGCGCGTCCCGTCGTCCGTCGGTGTGCGTCCCGGGACCATCCCCGCGTGCGCGGGGAGCACCTGGTTGGCGGCGGCCTGGCCGTGGTCGTGGTCGTGCTCGGACCATCCCCGCGTGCGCGGGGAGCATCGGCCGTGCAGCAGCGCGTCGAGCTCGCGCTCGGGACCATCCCCGCGTGCGCGGGGAGCACAAGGGGAGCGCGAACACGCTGTAGTCGTAGCCGGGACCATCCCCGCGTGCGGGGGGAACACGAGTCGTACCCCGACAGGTCGGCGGAGGTGCCGGGACCATCCCCGCGTGCGCGGGGAGCACGCCGACGCGATCAACGGTTTGGACACGGGCGTGGGACCATCCCCGCGTGCGCGGGGAGCACTCCGTCCCCCGATCGGGCCGCCCTGGGTGCTAGGGACCATCCCCGCGTGCGCGGGGAGCACAGGTGCCCTCGGGCAGCCTCTCCAGCTCCGCGAGGACCATCCCCGCGTGCGCGGGAGCACACGACCGACGAGAACTCGCCCTTGACACCCTCGGGACCATCCCCGCGTGCGCGGGGAGCACACGTGCGGCACCTCGGTTCGGCTGACCTGAAGGGGACCATCCCCGCGTGCGCGGGGAGCACGAAATACCTGACGCGTCCACACGCGCCGTGTTATGGACCATCCCCGCGTGCGCGGGGAGCACCTCGAGCGCGACCTGCTTGCGCTTGCACGTCAGGGACCATCCCCGCGTGCGCGGGGAGCACCTGGGCCCTTCGTCTCTCTGGTCCTCGTGCCAGGGACCATCCCCGCGTGCGCGGGGAGCACTCGAAGCCGCCGGTCTTGTGCCAGGAGTACAGGGGACCATCCCCGCGTGCGCGGGGAGCACGGCACCGCCATGGCCCAGTCCGGGTTGACCCAGGGACCATCCCCGCGTGCGCGGGGAGCACTCCGCTGGCGGGCTGGGTGAATGGCAGGGCGCTGGACCATCCCCGCGTGCGCGGGGAGCACCCGGCAACCCCCCTCGCGCTGAGGGTCGCCATGGGACCATCCCCGCGTGCGCGGGGAGCACCTGCTCTTTGCTGGTCAGGCCGCTGCTGGTGAGGGACCATCCCCGCGTGCGCGGGGAGCACTTCGCCCCCCGGTCGATGCTGCGCGCGGCGCCGGGACCATCCCCGCGTGCGCGGGGAGCACGCGGCACTTTCGGCGCCGCGTCGAACTTCCGAGGGACCATCCCCGCGTGCGCGGGGAGCACACGCCTCTGGGCTGACGCATCGCAACGACCTAGGGACCATCCCCGCGTGCGCGGGGAGCACGAGGGGGTCAGCGCCCCGATTGATACCCCGGACGGACCATCCCCGCGTGCGCGGGGAGCACACTCGCTGACCTGCGGGTCTATCTGGCGTTGGGGCCTGTTTTTATTACTTTCATCGAATCAGACTTTCCCGCCTTGGAGAGGCAAACACCTCTAACACTTCCCAGGCACCAACAGACCGCACCTGACGTCACGATGATCATCTCTCGCTTCCCCCACCTACCCTGACACCTGGCTCGACACTGTGACCCAAGTCGCCAAGCGGGTGGCGTCCCTAATCATCACCACCCCAGCGGGCCTGGTCCGCGTAGCAAGCGTCTACATCCCTCCCGCGACGCCAGACCCGCCAAGATCGAGTGTAAACGCCGTTTCCTCGACACTTTTGTCGTCGTCGCTATCTGCAAGGCCACCGCCGATATCCCCCTCATCCTCCCCGGCGATCTCAACATCCTCGAACCAACCCGCCAACCCAGATATCCCTCTTCCAGCCCTTCGAATACGATGCCTATCGCCACCTCATCGAAGCCACGCTGATCGACGCCTTGCGCCTACTCCACCCCGACGGCAACCAATACTCCTGGATCGGCAAAAACGTGCAACAGCCACCGCTACGACCACCCCATGACATCCACCGCCTAGCCATCCACATCACCACTGCGACTAATTGCACAGCTGCCGATCCGGCCCTGAAGCCTTTAACGACCATTCCGCCATGACCCTCAATTTCACCCACTCCCGGTGATCACACCCCAACCCCCACCACCCAACAAGAGCTGTTCTGAACCATCGCCCCACCAGCCGCGCTAGCCTCACGCCCATGACCCTGGACATCTGGCAGCCCATCGAGGACCTCGTGACCTGGCTCGACACCCACACCACACAACCCGCCGACGTTGAGCTACTGCTCCGCCTAATGAAAGTGGTCGGCGAAGCCGGCGAAGTAGCTGACGCCATAGACGGCGTCTACGGCCACAACCCACGCAAAGGCATCACTCACACCTGGGAGGACGTAGACAGCGAGCTTTGCGACGTCATCCTGACCGCCATGGCCGCCCTACGCTCCCGCACACCAGACGCCGCACAGACCTTCAAAAACCACCTATCGAGAGTGACCGCCCGCTCCATAGCCACATCCGTCGAAACCTGACCACTGGGCTACCGCCCCGGTGCTCGGGTGGCCGATTTCCGGAAGACCGAACCCAGCTGTGGTTACACTTGTTGCAGATAGCCGCTGAGCATCGTGAGGTGGTCATGGCCCGTACCGGCGTCCTGGCTCGTGCCACTCATGTCGAACCTGTCAGCTCCGACCATGACGTACTCGCCGAACTGCAAACCACCCATCCGCGTGCGCAACTGGTACTCCGCGAGTCCGGTGGCCACGACATCGTCCTGCCACAAGGACTTGTGCGGCTGGTCCTAGCCGTCGCCGAGGATCTCGCGGCAGGCAACGCCGTACTGGCCCTGCCACTGGAAACCCTCCTCACCCCACAAGAGGCCGCACAGTTGCTGGGCCTGTCGCGCCCCTTCGTCTCCCGACTCCTTAACGACGGCGAGATCCCCTCCCGGCATCTTCCTGACAGCCGCCACCGCTTGATACGCCTCACAGACCTGCTGGAGTTCCAGACCCGTCGCGAGCAGCGAGCCGAAGGCCGTCGCAGAATCATGGAGATCGCAGAGGAGGCAAATCTGCCTTACTGATCTCCCCGGAAGTACCGCCCGATGGCACGGGTCTGCCCGGGACCATCCCCGCGTGCGCGAGGAGCACTCATCCCACGGGCGGCGCGGAGCAGCCGCCAATTGGGACCGTCCTGGCTTTGTTCGCGAGCGCTGACCGCAGTTGCTCGTCAGGAGTGACCGCACCCGTATTCCGGTGAAGTCGATGTTCATGAGAGATGACCGCACTGGGACGGCTTGCCGCGAGAGGAGCGGTGCGTTTGAGATCAACGTACTTGAGGTCAAGGATCTCAGGGATCTTGGTTCGCGCGGCGGGTCCTCTCCTGGATAGGTGGTGGCGCCTCGGGGTCGATGCCAAGTGCGCTGAAGCGCGCCGCCAGGTCGTCAATCCACTGCGGTGGCGTCCGGTGATCCGGCAGCGGGATGCCGGCTTCGCTGCGCCACAGTGCGTCGCCGAGGGCGTTGCGCAGATGCCAGGCCATGACCCGCTCACGGGACAACTGGCGGCCGGTGAACTGCTGGTAGTGGCGCATGGTGGCAGTCAGTAGCTCCACGCCGGGGCCCATCCCCGGACCGGGAAGGGCACGCAGCTCGTACTCCGGCTCGGCGGCTGCGACGGTCTCAAAGTCCACCACCAGCCGGAGCTGGTCACCGTCCCACACCTGGTTGTCGCCGTGCAGGTCGCCGTGCACGAGCACGGCCGGGCCAGGGGAGGCCAGCGTGGTGTCGGCCCAGTCGCACCAGCGTGCGACGGCCCGGCGCTGATCCGGCCGGGCCCATCGCCCGAACTGGTCGCGCAAGGTGCCCGTCGTGGCCGGCGGCAGCTCCACTACGGTGAGCCTGTCGACGGCGGCTCCGGCGCGCTCGCGGACTGAAGGGTGGTGCAGGGCCGCCAGGAACGAAGCGAGCTGCCTTCCGGCGAGGTCCCTGTCGATCGAATCGACGATCTCGAACAGGGACTTCCCCGGCACGCGCCTGGTGATCAAAAGCAGGGGGTCGGTGCCGCCGGCGACGACCTCGGGCAGGAACGGGACCACCGGCTCGCGCGACAGCGCGGTCAGAACGCTGATCTCGCGCGCCAGGCGGAGCGCCGCCGGACGCGACCACGCAAACTTCACGATGAACTGCTCACCGATGACCACGCTGGATTTATGCCACAGCGGGTCGCCGCCTGCCGTCAGGGAGACCGCGATCGGATATCCGCTCAGCTCCGGCGCCACGGCTTGCAGTGCCTCGCCGAGCGAACCGGCCGAGCACTCAGCCAGCCATCTCATCTCGGGTACCCGGCCACGCCAACACAGTAGAGCTTCCCGCTTCCGGACGGTCGCATGTGGCTGGCGGCGCTCGCCCGTTTCACCGAGGCGCGGTCAATCCCCCGCGAACATCGATCATGATCCGTCCCGCAAGCATCCCAGCGTGCTCAGGGGGAGCACTCGCCCGTTGACGTCCTACGGTCGCAGCGGGAGGGACCATCCCCACGTGCGCGGGAGCACAGGGCCCGGATCGTTGGGCACGGATACGGCGCGGGACTATCCCCGCGTGCGCGGGGAGCACTTTACGCGCGCCGCGCGGAAGCACCCGAAATGGGACCATCCCCGCGTGCGCGGGGAGCACCCGGTCACGAGCACGGTGTACAGGTCCGTCGTGGGACCATCCCCGCGTGCGCGGGGAGCACTTCTCCAGGGAGAGCGCGAGGTAGGGATCGGTGGGACCATCCCCGCGTGCACGGGGAGCACATCCCGAAAAAGGCGAAGATCGTGAAATTCCAGGACCATCCCCGCGTGCACGGGGAGCACAGCACCAGGCTCCGGCCGCCGAACGCCGGGATGGGACCATCCCCGCGTGCACGGGGAGCACCGTTCTTCTGGATGTTGGCGAGAAAGTGGTCGTGGACCATCCCCGCGTGCACGGGGAGCACCAGGTGTACCACCCGGGCACGCGGGCACAGCCGGGACCATCCCCGCGTGCACGGGGAGCACTCCCGGTTGGCATCGCGGAGCGCGGGAAGCGAGGGACCATCCCCGCGTGCACGGGGAGCACACGGACTCGATGGTCGTCACCACGGGGAGCCCGGGACCATCCCCGCGTGCACGGGGAGCACACGGCGACCGGGACTTCGCCCTCACGGGCTCGGGGACCATCCCCGCGTGCACGGGGAGCACGCGGGGCCACAGCGCACCGGCGCCCGTGCTGAGGGACCATCCCCGCGTGCACGGGGAGCACCCGCTCAGGGGCGATGCTCATCCCGAGGTTCCGGGACCATCCCCGCGTGCACGGGGAGCACACTCGTTGACCTGCGGGTCTATCTGGCACAGGTGCCTATTTTTATTACTTTCATCGAGTCGGGCCTTTCCGGCCCGGAGGGGTAAATACCTCTAATGTCTTATCGGCAGGACAGAACGGACTATAAGGGCATAGCCGCTTAAGAGGATGTGAAGGCGACAGTTGGATCATGATTTAAGGGAGCGATCAGTTTTTGCGGTAGCGGCGGCGTTTGGAGGCGTTGCTCCAGCCGGAGGGTGGGGGTGTGGCGGCTACCTTGGGGGTGTCTTTGGGGCGGTGGATTAGGGTTAGGCCTTCGTGGTCTAGGGGGTGCCATTTGTGGTCGTGGGTTGCGAAGGTGAAGCCCTGTTCGTTGTTTGTGGTGTGGGCCATTAGGGCTCGGCCGGTGTTGGCGTATTGCTGGACTTCGGTCCATAACGCTTCTCGGATTCGGGTTGAGGGGGAGCCTATGAAGACGCCGGGGGAGATTTCCATCAGCCAGCGGGTCAGGAAGCCTCTTAGGCCTGAGGGGCAGTTGGTCAGGACGATTATCGTCACCAGTCGACCTCGTAGATGTCGGCGTGGTTGTGGCCGGATTCCACTTCGGTGCCGTGGTCGGATTGGAGGGTGACGCGGTCTGCGTCCTCTTGGATCGGGGTGTCGGGGAGGAGGAGGTGTTTGATGTCCTCTACGCAGCGGCGGAGCAGGCCTGCCTTGTTGACGTGGTCGCGGATGGCGCGGCGGGTGCGGGAGCCTACGTCTTCGGGGTCTTCGGCTGCTACGTCGAAGGCGATCGGGAGGGCGATCTCGGTCTTGTAGAGGTCGGCGATGTCCAGGACGAAGGACAGTTCGTGGCCGGAGTGGATGAAGCCCAGGCCGGGGGCGCAGCCCAGGGCCGTCACGGTGGTCTGGGCGATGCCGTACATGCACTGAGCGGCAGCGGTCACGGCTTGGTTGACCGGGTCGCCGGCGGTGAAGTCGCCTGGCTGGTAGATGCGGCCGTTCCAGGGCAGGCCTACGCGCTGCGCGTGGGTGCGGTAGCAGTCTTTGACGCGGCGGCCTTCTCTGCCCAGGAGTTCCTGGCGGGTGAGGCCGGTGACGTCTTCGCCGGGGAAGCGCATCTGATACATGGTGCGAGCCACCTCCAGCCGGGTTCGGCGGTTGGCCCACTTGGTGGCCTGGGCTTCGACCAGGGCGGACGAACGGTTGAGGGATCGTCCGCCCGAATAGAAGCGCACGCCCTGTTCGCCTACCCAGACCACGCCGGCGCCGCTGTCACCGAGCACGCTCATCGCCTGGTGGGTTACCCGCGTGCCGGGGCCGAGGAGCAGAGTGCCGATGGTGGCGGAGGGGATGTGGGTCACGCCGGTGGCGTCCTCGGCGGTGAGGGCGTTGTCGTCGCGGTGCAGGGTGCACCGCTCCAAGTAGATGAAAGAAATGCGGTCGCCCATCCGGGTGAGCTCGCGCGGCGAGGACGCGCCGCGCCGGCCGACGGTGCTCACGGTTGCTATGCCTCGGCCAGGGTCATGAGCCCGCAGCCATACGCCTTGGCCTTGCCGAGCCCGGAGATCAATGTGCGGCGGAATGCGTCGGCGTCGGTGATCTGCAGGCGCCCGTCGTAGGTGACGGTGACCAGCGTCACCGGCTTGCTCTCGCGGCTCTTCCTGAAAGAGAGTTGCCGTCGGTCCTGGATGACGAGTTCGTGTTCGTCCTGGGGGGCAAGGCGCCGCTCCTCAGGCTTCTCCATCACTTTGAAGCCGGCGTTCTCCTGGCGCTTGAGCAACCAGTCTCGCTGGTGGTGCAGACCGACGTGCGCGGTCAGCTTCGTGGGCTCATCGTCGTTGCGCCGGACGGTATGGACGGGGTTCGCGGTGAGCCGGAAGGCCCACTGGTCTCCGGTGGCGAGCCGGGACAGGAAGCCTCCGTAATCGAAGGTCTGCCAGCCCCCGGTATGGGGCCAACCGGCCTGCTCAACCAGATGCGTGAGGTCAGGCTTGTCCGGGCTGACGAGGTAAAGATACGTCTCGGCCCTGCTGTTGCGGTCGACGCGCCATAGGACGCGTGCGCCATCCTCGCCGGGCTGGGGTATCTCGGCGAAGGACGACATGACCGCGGCGTGCAGGATGTGCGGCGAGGAGAGTACGCGACGGGCGCCGACGCGCGCGGTGTTGAACCGGAAACGGGTCAGATGCATCATGCACTTCCCAGTACGGACGTCGGGTCGTGATCGGGACGCGCGCTCCGGGGAGCACTGAACGCGGGGTTGGGCACCGGCCATCGCCTGCTGCGCACGCCGCGAAGGGCGTACTGGCGGTGCAGCGGGTCGAAGCTGAGCGGCTGGTCGCGCAGCGCGTCCACCGAGCCGTCGGCGGATGTGGCCTCTTCTACGATCATCAGGTCGACGTGGGCGTCGCCGCGACGGCGGCGCTGGTACCAGGGGGCGGCACGCCACGGTTCGTCGTCCAATGCCTGGCTGAGCGTGAGTTCGTGATGGACACTCAGATCCACGGGGCGTGACGGCGGACAGGAGCGGCGGCCTAGGTAGGGCAGGAAGCAGGGCTCCCGCACCGCCCGGTGCAGGTCTTCGATCAAGTTACTGTCATCGCCTTCGACCGCCGCCACGAAGACGGCATCGGCCAGGTAGAAACGCTCCGAGATCGGAAACTTCTCTTCGCTGACGAAATGATGCGCGGTCTGGAAGTCCCGTAGCGGCGTACCGGGCTGGTCGACCCGTACACCGAAGCGCAGCGCCGCGAGATCGCTCACGTCGTCGGTACGGGCGCGTCCCAGCGCGGCGGCCAGGAGCCCGATCACTCCGCTCTTGGTGGGCGAGGCCTCGGTGCCACGCCGGGCGAAGCGCGAGGACGACCCCCAGGACTGCAGAGGGCCGGCGAGTTGCAGGACGAGGACGCTCATGCGCCGTCCTGCCGGGAGGCGACCTCCGCGCCCACGGCAGTCACGAGTTCGCGCAGCGACAGCTTGGTGCCGAGGTGTTCCACGCTCTTGGTGCTCTTGCCCACCTGCATGACCCAGGTAGGTGTGTCCTGGGCGACGTCGTACGCCTCCTCGATGGCGGGAACGTACTCGGCCAGCCGTTCACACGCCTCGCGCATATGCCCACCGAGGTCCGGGTCGGCGAGGCACGGCTCCTCGAAGGCCCCTACGAGGCTGATGGGCCGCGACGTACGTAGCTTCACCACTACCGCCTCCGGCATCGTGTGGTTGCCGAAGGTGTTGACCTTGCCGGTGGGCAGCGAGGTCAGGAAGCACTCGACGAACACCTCCGCGGCCCGGCGGACGGGCTCGGTGAGCGGCTCGTCCTCACGCAGTCCTTTGCCGAGGTTCTTGCGAAGCAAATCGATGTCGACGGCGGCGTAGCGGTAAAGGGTGGCGGAGTTGAACTCCACGGTGCCGATCATCCCGGCGCCGAGGTCGTCGGACTCCCGCGTCTTGTAGTCGTCCACCGCGGTGTAGTAGTCGGACTCGTTCTCCGCCCGGTGCACGCTGATGGCGTGCGCGACCTGCGCGGCGGCGTCGACGTTGATGTCCGCGCCGTCGGCGACCATGCGGCCGAACAGAGCGATGTCGACGGAGTGGCGGCTGTTGGCGAGCTGCTTGGCCAGGTCCTTGATGCCCTTGTCCTTGAAGTAGTCCTTACCGCCGCCGTGGGCCTTGACGGCGAGCTCCGCCAGGCCGTCCAGCTGGTGGGCGCTCAGGAACATCAGGTATTTGGACTCGGGGGCGGGTGGCGGGCCCTGCTTCTCCTTGGACGCGTTCCGCTTGGGGGGCTCGATCTTGGAGCCGGTCGCGGTGTAGATCGTCTCCGCGGCCAGGGCCCACGCCTCCGTCTGCTCGATCGAGCCGTCGAGGTCGGTGATCCTCGCGGCGAGCAACTCGGCGACCCTGCGAGTCCGGACCCCGAGGTCGCTGGGGTCCAGCAGGTTGTGGAAGTCGCGCCGGGTGGCTCGCTTCCACGCCTGGCTGGAGACCCGCGCCCGGGGCACCCCGCCGTAGATGGCGGTCTTGGGGGAACCGGTGTCGTCACGGTTCAGGCAGCTGGGCGGGACCGTCTGCAGGGCGTGGACTTCGAGGATCGTCCGCGTGCGGGTCATCACACGTCCTTTTCGGGGGTGTCGGCTTCGGGGCGGTCGGTGTCGGCAGGCTTGGCCGGCCGGTAGGTGTGGAAGCTGCGGCCCCAGCTCTGGCGTACCTTGCGCATGCCACCCGGGAGCTGGGCCTGGTAGAGCTGGCTCGCGAGAAGCGCGTAGTCGAGCGGAAGGGACTCCCGGCGGAGCAGGGTGACGATCACGCGCAACCGGTCCGCTAGTGCGCCGGGGGTGGTGGCGGTACCCACTCGGACGAACCGGCGGCGGATCGCGTCGTCGATCTCGCCGGGAGGCATCAGTTGGCGTACGGCGGCCCCGAGTTCCACGCCGTGGCGGTGCATCCCTCGCTCGGGCCTGGACTGCTGGTGAAGCGCGTACAGAGTCACCGCGAGGAAGTGAGCGGCTTCGGCGCGTTCCTTCTCCTGCTCGGGCACCTCGTCGTCGGCGAACAGACCCTCCATGCCGGTCACTCCCCACAGCTCGGGCACCTCCTCGGGTACCTTGCCCGCGCCTCGGCGAAGCTGTGCCAGTGCCGCCACCGCGGCAGACTGGTCGGCGAGGTAGCCCTTCTGCAGCCCAGAGATGTATGTGCCGGTGGTTTCGCGGATCACCGCAGTGGTCGGCCGGCGATCCGTAGCGGGGGGTGACGTCATGACAGAACCTCCACAGGGGGCTGCTCGCTCTGGCCGGACGCCGGCTCGGGGTTGGTGCCGTTCAGCATGGCGGCAGGCAGGGCCTTCCGTAGCCGGGTGTGGAAGGTCAACTCCGCCTGTGAGGCGTTAAGCCACATTTCCTGACCTTTAGAGGTTTTGATGACACGTCCCTCCCAGCTGCCATCACTCGCGCCCCTGATCAGGTCGTATCCCAGTCGGCGGACGATTTGATAAGCCTGTGTCTGCCAGGCCGCTCGCTGTCTCTGCGAGTCCTCACCGGGGTTCAGCCGGGCGAGCCAGGCACAGAACGGCTCGTCCAGAGTGGCGCAGCCGACGTAGCGCGCGGCGTCCTCGGACGGCTCGGCCTCAGAGCCAGCGGCGCGTGCCAAGTCGGCGGCGAAGCTGCCCAAGGCGTTCACCGCGCCCTCGGCGTCTCTGACGGCGCCGATCGCCGCATGACCGAGGTCGGTGTCGCGCTGATGCAACAGCACGACGGGCATCGTCACGGCGTCGTCGACGACCTCGTCGATGACCGACTGCTGGGTGCCGTACACGACGCCGACCAGCCGGGCTCTGATCAGGAAATTCCTGGGGAGTTCGCCCTCGACGGTAGTGCGGGCCACCCAGTCCAAAATCCGGGGCCGGACGATCGCCGCGGCCTCGCCGCGCTGCTCGCCCCCCTGCGTATGGCCGGCGACCAGCGCGCCGAGTCCACGCCACGCACTGCGGCTCGGATCGTGTTCACGGGGCATGTACACCTGAGCCTGGCCGAGCTTCTTCTCCTGCGCCGCGCTGCGACGCCACCCTGTCATCGGCTCGCGGTCATGCCGGTTGTGCGGGGTGAGAGCGTCACCGTAGGCGAGGATCACACCGTGCACGCCTTCGTCGTCGTAGGCGTACCGCACTCGCCGGGACTGCCATGTGTAGAGATCCCGGACTCCGGCCGGACGACGGCTCGACTCCAATGCGTCCATGGGCCTGGCATCGGCCGGTGGCCGCCGCCACGCCGGAAGGTCACGTTCGGGGGCGAGACGGAGATTCTCGGTGTCGAAGGCGATGAGATTGAGCAGCAGTGTCTCGCGTAAGTTGTCGCCCTCGGCGCAGACTCCGCCCAGGTAGCCGGCCCAGCCGACGCCCTGCGGGTACACCTTGCCGCCCTTGACGCGGGGGTCGCCCACCGCGCCGGTCTTGATGCCGGAAGTGTCGTAGGCGTGAGCGTGGACGAGCCAGCGCGCCGCCTCCGCGAAGGTGAGCCGCGGGGTGCCGTGGGCGCGCATGGTGAAGAAGCGCGCGCCGTTGGGCACGTCGGCGACCATGCGCTCCAGCGAGGTGAACTCGCCCGTGGCTGTGCGCAGGTCCACCGTCTGGAAGAACGGCGTCTGCGGGTGAAGCAGGTCGAACCGCTCGCGGTACTCGTCCAGGTAGGCGGTGATGCGGGCGACGGGGAGGCCGCCGTCCCACAGCTCCTGCCATTCCCCGATGTCCTCCGGCCCCTCGATGGCGTCGTGCAGGATCGCCAGCAGCAGGCGGAGCAGGGCGAACTCCTGGGTGGGCACCTCCCCGACCAGCCGCCGCAGGGCATGAGCCTGCTCGAAGACCTCGCGCAGGGACAGTTCGTCCGCTGTGCCGTCTTCGCGCAGGACCGGCAGCCACTTGCGGTCGGTCAGGTCGAAGGACGGGGCGATTGGCTCACTCGGCACTGGTCACCTTCAGCCCGTCGTCGGGGGTGTAATGCAGGTTGTAGCCTGCCAGCTGGGTCCGACAATCCTCGTCGAGCATCAAGATCAGCTCACCGGCCAGCCAGTGACTCTCCTTGGACTGCCACGCCGGGACGCAGTCGGCCTCCAGCTCCTCGATGGCACGATCCATGACCTGCGGGATGGAGAAGTGGTACGGCAGCCGCAGACCGGACGCGGCCACGATGCGTGCCAGCCGATGATCCGGCGCCGACTCGGTTGGGAGCTCCAGCGCGCCCCGCCCTTCGGTGAGGTGGGGGAGGGTCCGCAACGTTCCGTCGACGCGACGTTGCACGACCAGCACCTCAAGGGACTCCTGGCTGTCGCGGACCTGGGCTCGGCCCTTGCGAGTGTCGTCGGCGTCGCCCACGCCCGCGTCCACCCAGCCGATCAGTGCTCGACCGGCCTTGCCGACGCCGTTGAGCCGGAACCTTTCCGCCTTCTCCGTCTGCGCGGCGTGATGGCTCTCCTGGCCGGCCCGCGCCAGGTCCATCGCTTCGTGCCACTCCTGAGGCCCGATCCGCTCGTCGCCATAGGCGAGTTGCACCAGAGGGCTGATGTCTTGGGGCAAGCGCACCACATGTCCCGTCTCCGCTGTGCCGGAGAGGTACGGCTCCAGCGCCGCGGCCGAGCGCAACAACGGGTACCTCCGGTAGACCCGCTGCGACCCCCGTACCGGCTCGACCGGAACGGTTTGCCAGTCCGCGCCTGTCACCAGGCAACGGGCCGTACGCAGCCGGAGCGGGCGCTCGCACTCCCCTTCTCCTCGCCGGTGCCGGTGCAGCCGTCCCACGCGTTGCAACAGGAGGTCGATGGGGCACAGGTCGGAAACGAGGATGTCGAAGTCGATGTCCAGGGACTGCTCCGCCACCTGACTGGCCACGACGATATGCCGGTTGGTTGGCCTGTCCCCGGTGCTCTTGCCGGTCGGGCCGAAACGCTTGAGAAGGTCGGCGTCCTTCTCGGCCCGGTCGAGGTCGAGGAAGCGGGCATGCGCCACCGAGACCTGCTTCGCGCCGAACCGTTCCCGCAGGTATTCGGCGGTCTCCAGGACGCGATCCACCGTGTTCCGCACCACCAAGGCGCAACCGCCATCGGCCATTTCCTCGTCCAGACGGTTGCCCAGCTCGGAGAGCTCATCGCCCAGGCGCTCTAGATGCACGTGGACCTCGCGGCCCGAGGGCCCTACGGTCTCGATCACCGGCTGCCGGCCCGGCTCGACGACCGTCAGCAGCGGGTATCCGTCCGCTTTCTCCACCTCGGCGAAGTCGGCGCCACCCGCGTACGCCTCAGCCAGCTCACGGCGACGCCGGGCCGGCAGTGTCGCCGACAGGACGACGACCGGAACGCGGTAGTGGCCCAGCCACGACAACACCATGTCGAGGTAGGCGTTCATATAGGTGTCGTAGGCGTGTGCCTCGTCGATGACGACGACCTTGCCCGCCAGCGCGAGGTGCCGCAGGGCCAGATGGCGGCTCTTGAGCCCCATGAACAGCAGCTGGTCGATGGTGCCGACCACGAACGAGGCCAGCATCGCCTTCTTCTTACCCCGCAGCCACTGATGGGCGATCAACTCGGCGGAGACGCACTGACGATCAGCGCGATGCCCCCACTCGTCCCCACCGCCATCCTGCTCGACACCACGCACCGCACGCGCACCGGCCCGCATCAGCCCGGCGAAGTCCTTGTTCAGCGCCGCCTTCGAATGAGCAAGCAACACCGACCTCGGCCCCTGCCCTACCTGCTCATCAGGCATCCGGCGCAACCAGTCCAACAACCGAGGAAACATCGCGTTCCCCGTCGCCATGGTCGGCAACGCGACGAAACACCCCCCGGCCCCCACCCGTGTAGCGAAAATCTCCGCCACCGCGAGAGCCGCCTCCGTCTTCCCCTCCCCCATCGGCGCCTCGATCACCATCAGCCCAGCCCCCACAGACGCCCGCGCCATCGCGACCGCACGCTCCTGCACCGGCCGCACACGCGCTCCCGGCGGCAGTTCGAACCGAGCGGAGAAAAACTCAGCCGCGTCTCCCTCGGGTGCCGAAGCACTCCACGGCGCCGGCAGACCCAGGCCTCGCCACGCCGCCTCCACCCGTTCCTCATCGCTACTCTTCTGAGCCTCGGAAAAATACGGAAACAGGTCGGAATTACTGGCGATCCAGTCGGCGACGATAACCAGCCCAGTCAACAGCACCTGCACCGGCTGAGATAGCCGTACCGCCTGCCACTCCCCCAGTCGATCCTTGACCCCCGTCATTTCCGCACACCGATCAAGAAACTCCCACTGAACACCTCGCCATATCGAGGCACACCCAGGCGTCCGCAGCAACTCCGAATGCCCATTCACCTCGTGAATGTCGGAGAAGGTCGGCGGCACCCCATGATGACCGCCAGCAATGACGCAAAACTGCGGAGAATTCGCTTTGGTCCAGCCGTACCGCTCCGCTAGCCATTCCTGCAGCAAGACCTGCCCCGCCAGCCCATGCGGCGCAAGCTTACGATCGACAAGCCGCTTGAAGTGCGGCATATCCAGCCCCGCAGCACGCATGGCCTCAGCCAGCGATTCTACCTGACAAGCAAAGGCCGGAGTAGCCTTCCCAACGTCATGCGTAATCGCGAGCCACACCATCAGCCGCCGCGCATCCTCACCCCCACCCGGAAGCTTCCCAGCAATCAGCGCTTTCACATGCTCCGGAACCCAGCAATCCCACAACAACCCCACCACCGCGGCACTATCAGCAAGATGCCGCCACAAGGGCAACCACCCATCGGTATCCCGATCATGCTTCGCCCAGACTGAGCGCGCAGCATCAGATAGCCCGTCTACGAACCGGGCATCCCGTGAGGCTCCTTCGCTCATACGTGCTTTCTATCGCCATACCCCTCAGCTACTGCCTACACATCGACCAGATCTTTACCTGACCGAGACATCCAGTAGCGAAAAGCACACTCATGATGCCATTTCATTTATATCCGATATGACGGCATAATCCGGTCATCAGGACACGAAAACCCACCGAGCTGCTCCAGCTACTCACAGTCATGTGGAGGAATTCCCATGCCACCATGCCCGCACGAGCGGGGAGCACGTGGTTCTGTGGCACTGCCTCGACTTCGGCGGGACCCCATCCCCGCGTGCGCGGGGAGCACACCTGTGCCGCCGTCGGGCCGTCCGTGGCGCTGGGACCATCCCCGCGTGCGCGGGGAGCACACGGGGAACGTGTCCCCGTTGTAGTCCAGGCGGGGACCATCCCCGCGTGCGCGGGGAGCATTACCCGTGCAGCACGACGCGCGTGCCGAGGCGGGGATCATCCCCGCGTGCGCGGGGAGCACGAGGTCCGGATGTCCACCACGGGCGGCAGCCCGGGACCATCCCCGCGTGGCGGGGAGCACATCGACACCGCGACGCCGACCGGGAAGCTGGTGGGACCATCCCCGCGTGCGCGGGAGCACCACGGCCGGGGGTCGGGCAGCATGGCCGTGCAGGGACCATCCCCGCGTGCGCGGGGAGCACATGAATGGCTTCCACGCCAGCGTGCGGGTCGTGGGACCATCCCCGCGTGCGCGGGGAGCACAACTTCCTGCGCGTGATCGATCTGGCGTGTCAGGGACCATCCCCGCGTGCGCGGGGAGCACGTCGCCGCGGTGCCGGCGAAGCCGAGCAGGGTGGGACCATCCCCGCGTGCGCGGGGAGCACTCCCGGCGGCGGCGGCCCCGGATCGCCTCTTGAGGACCATCCCCGCGTGCGCGGGGAGCACACGGTGAGCTGCACGCCCTCGTCGCTCTCGGAGGGACCATCCCCGCGTGCGCGGGGAGCACGCCAAGTCGCTGGACGTGGGCAACCCGGCCGGGGGACCATCCCCGCGTGCGCGGGGAGCACGAGATGATCTCGCTTCCTAAGGACTCCAACGAGGGACCATCCCCGCGTGCGCGGGGAGCACTTGACTCCGCTGTGGCCGACTACACGGTCAGCGGGACCATCCCCGCGTGCGCGGGGAGCACACCGTGAGTTTTCGCGACATGTTCAGCGCACGGGGACCATCCCCGCGTGCGCGGGGAGCACCAGGCCGTCCAGAGCGGGACGCAGCGCCCGCAGGGACCATCCCCGCGTGCGCGGGGAGCACTCGGTACTCTGCCATTGGCACTGCTCCATTTCGGGACCATCCCCGCGTGCGCGGGGAGCACAGATCGGATCCTGATCGTCTCCCACACGGGTGAGGACCATCCCCGCGTGCGCGGGGAGCACACGGCGCCCGCGTTGGCGAGCACTCCGGCCTCGGGACCATCCCCGCGTGCGCGGGGAGCACAGCGCCCGCGGCCAGTCGGCCCTGGTCGCAGTGGGACCATCCCCGCGTGCGCGGGGAGCACCTGGAGGCCCGGTGGGCCGTCTTCTTCGACCGGGGACCATCCCCGCGTGCGCGGGGAGCACGGCGGGCTCTGCCGAGGTGGGCTTACTGGCGGGGGACCATCCCCGCGTGCGCGGGGAGCACTCCGGGTCGCGCTGTTCCTCGCGGTGCAGGTCCGGACCATCCCCGCGTGCGCGGGGAGCACTGCTCGCGGATGTCACCGACCTTGTGCACCGTGGGACCATCCCCGCGTGCGCGGGGAGCACTTCACCCTCTCCCCCGGCGTGAACGAGCTGTTGGGACCATCCCCGCGTGCGCGGGGAGCACACTCACTGACCTGCGCGTTTATCCGGCACGGGGGTGAGTTTTCATTACTTTCGAAGGTTCGGACTTAAGGCACGAAAGTGGCGAAGACGGGAAAAACTCTGTATCCATCTGTGAGTGCAATAGGTGCTGCTGCGGCTTCGCTGATCGAACTCGTTGGTCCGCATTCCGGAAGAATCTCCGTCTGCATCGCCGCCTGGACGCGGCACCGCCAGCTCGACCAGAGTCATTTTGGCACCCAAGTCGAACATGGACCAGGCGGAGCCGAACAAACCCACCGACCTGTCTGTATGGCATCGTCGAGCAGGTCGCCTCCCGCCACCCTGGTCGTACGAGGCTTGATGCCGAAGCGAATCTCTAACTGTCCGTGGACGGGTACAGCAAGGACAGGGCAGCTGTGGTTGCGGTTAGTTTTGCGCGGAGAGGTGGGGGTTCGAGCACCTCGCATTCGGCGCCGAGCTTGAGGAACTCGGTGTGGGCGTGGGTGAGCGACTCGATGGGGACTGTCGCAGTGATCCAGCCCAGGTCGTCTGGGGTGGAGGCGGTGTCGCTCACGGCGGTGACCACTTGGGAGCTCATGCATTCGGTCATGCGTATCCGGCCGGCCGGGGAGAGGCGGATGATGGCGTTGCCCTGGATGAGGCCGGCGCGGAAATCGATCAGGTAATCCTGCCAGTAGGTGACGAGGTCGAAGTCAGCGGGGCGGGTGAAGGTTTCCTCGGTCACGTGGAGGTCGAGGATCTGGTTGACACGGTATGTACGTAATGTTGCCTCGCAGCGGGCGACCAGGTACCACTTGCCTGCTTTGAGGACCAGGCCGTATGGCTCCAGCGTGCGCTTGACCTCCTGGGGGTCGCGCCAGCGATGGTAGAGAACCTGAATGATGCGTTTGTTCCAGACTGCGTCGGCAACGGTGGGGAGGTAGGCGGCTTGGTCGCCGTCGTGATACCAACCGGGGGCGTCGAGGTGGAAGTGTTCGCGGACGCAGCGAGAACCTTCTCGTAGGTCCGGTGGGAGGGCTGCTTCGATCTTGAGTTCGGCCGCGGCGGCCAGTGCGCCGAGGCCGAGATCAGTGGCGGGGCCGGGGAGCCCGGCGAGGAACAGCGCCTGGGCTTCCTTTTCGGTCAGGCCGGTCAGGCGGGTGCGGAAGCCGTCGAGCAGCTGGTAGCCGCCATCATGACCGGCCTCGCCGTACATGGGGATGCCGGCGGTGTGCAGTGATTCCACGTCGCGGTAGATGGTGCGCACGCTGACTTCGAGCTCGTCCGCGAGTTGCCGCGCCGTCATGCGGCCACGTGACTGCAGGAGGAGGAGTATCGACAGAAGCCGGGAAGCTCGCATGTTTGCTGACACTACGTGTCAGTGGAGCGCTTCTATCGTGCGGGCATGACATTCGTCCAGAAGGAGATGCGGCCGGCCGGGCCCGTGCGGATCAACGGCCGCCCGTACAAGTGCTATCACGTGGACCGCGCGGGCCATGAGCTGGAGCCCGAGGTGGTGAAGGCCGCAGAGGAGTTCGTTGACCAGCTCGTGCCGCCTCTTGCCGATGATTCTCCTGCGGGGTGGATCGTGATTCACCGGGGGGATGACACCGGCGCTTACCTGCTCGTCTACACCTGGGCATGGGACAACGTGGTGGAGACGCACACGGCATCGGCCGGTCAGCCTGTGCTCGGGTGCCCGGACTCCGATCCCACCCACTTCGTGCGCAACGCCCAGCGTTTCATGGGGTGTGTGTGGGAGCTGGCCGTGCTGGAGCACGAGCGAGCCTCGTTCGTACGGCACGTGCTCGCACCTGACAAACCTGATCTCGACGCGTACCTGGCCGACCTGAGCCCGGCCGGAGAGGTGGGAAGATGAACAACTTCGACTTCTTGGTCGGCACCTGGGATGTGCACAACCTGAAGCTGCTCAAGCGCGGGGTCGGCGACGACCAGTGGGTGGAGCACCCCGCCAGGGCGATCAGCCAAAGCTTTTTCGGCGGCGCGGGCAACTTCGATGAGATCACGTTCCCGACGGAAGGTTACAGCGGGGCAACCGTACGCCTCCACGACCCGAAGACGGATCTGTGGTCGCTGCACTGGATCGACGGCAGGGTGGGCATGGACCCGATCCCCTGCGTAGGGCGGTTCGGGGACGACGGGGTGGGCCTGTTCTACGCCGACGACACCTGGGAGGGACGGCCGATCCGTGTGCGGTTCGTCTGGTCCGCGATCACTCCCACCTCCTGCCGCTGGGAGCAGGCGTTCTCATGGGACGGCGAGTCCACCTGGGAAATCAACTGGATCATGGACTTCACTCGGGCGAACTAGTGCAAGCCACCCCACACGGGACCATCCCCGCGTGCGCGGGGAGCACAGGGCCAGGCCGAGGTGTTCGAAGTGGGCCGCGGGACCATCCCCGCGTGCGCGGGGAGCACATGTGCGGTTCGCCATAGCGTCGCTCCTCACTGGGATCATCCCCGCGTGCGCGGGGAGCACACATCAGCGAGGGTGGCGTCAGGGGCAGGTCTGGGATCATCCCCGCGTGCGCGGGGAGCACCGCTCCAGGTGCTCTCGCACATGCCCTTCGTTGGGATCATCCCCGCGTGCGCGGGGAGCACATCGGGTCACGTCCACGGACGTGGTGTATGAGTCGATCTTCGCGTGATCCTGTTCCTGCAGGTTAAGCGGTGAGTGTCTGCGGGAGCGGGTTGGGTGCTGGTGTGTCGCCAGGGACCAGTCGGATGCGGGCTTTGGCCAGTACGTCCAGGCCCATGTAGCGGCGCGCTTCGACCCATTCGTCGGTCTGCTCGGCCA